>NZ_JAAHHM010000380.1:0-1097 GCF_010692445.1 Moorena sp. SIO3E8
ACTGAAGTTCCCCCTTTGACAAAAAGGGCAACCTATGCTGGGTAAGGAATAGCAGATTTTCTGTCGGTCATTTACTGGGTACAAATAGGGAAACACCAAGTAAATCTAACGCCTTTTGTTGGACTGGTGTGGGTTGAGTAATTTTCAAAAAAGTCAGATCAGCCCCCTCTAATTTAGAAGCAATTGTGTTGAGAGTAATTGTTCCTAAATCTGCCATCAAAGTGGAAAAGCTGTGTACGGGTAAGTTCTGGGCTGTCCGCTTCTTACGAGCCGTGGGATTTAGCTTTTTTTGATCGTTTAACAGGAGTAACTCCATCCCAATCAATGGGGGTGTCCTCCTCGTCATCAAAAAGAATCGGTGCTAAAGCCTGCTTCATATGCCATTCCACATAATAAGCCAGCATACAAAGAAAAACGTGAGATTTAACTCGGCTTTCGAGATGGTGATAAATCGGACGGACTTTTAAATCCATCGTCTTATAAGAGCGAAAAGCCTGTTCGACTTGAGACAGACTTTTGTAAGCTTTCACTGTAGCTGGAGCATCTAAAACTTCGGTGTCTACAGAAGTACGAATGACATATAATCCATCCAAGGCAGCGGCGGCTTTTAAGCCTTGGGGCTTGCGGGTGTAGGAAAAGCTGTTGTTCGTGATTTCCAGTTCAAAGAACTTCCCCACTCGATACTTGTTAATCACCTTTCCGACTCGAAGGCCAATTTGGTCAGCACCCTTTAAAGCCCTTTTTTCTCGGAGAGTAGCTTGAACAATTTTTTCTAATTCTTCTTCTGTTTTCTGTAAGAGTTTTTCTCGTTTTTGAGCCCTTGACTCAGCAGTTATTGGATTGCGACAAGCGATTAATCTTTCCCCCGGATAATCTACGGATTCCACTTCCACTAAATTTTGTTCATCAAACAGTCCCAGTTGAATCACTTCTTGGTCAGCCAAGAGTTTGATTTGAGCAGCAGTTAAGGCTGTAATCCAATCGAGATCCTCTCTTGTCGAGAACTCTTGGTTGATACGGGTTTGAGTAATCATGCCTCTATCTCCAACCCAGATGATTCTGGAGAGTCCAAAGCGATCACGGACTTTCTCGATTTG
>NZ_JAAHHM010000381.1:0-1097 GCF_010692445.1 Moorena sp. SIO3E8
CCGCGGAAGCCGGCGCAGCGGCGGTCGCGGAGCGCCTGGATGCACTTGCGCTCGATCTCGAGCGCGGTTGGCGGGGACAGGCGAGCGAGGGCGGCGGATTGGTTTTCACCCGCCTGCTGCGGGGCCTGACGGAACGCCGCGTGATCGATGCGGCAACGCTGCAGTCGGTCGAAGCACGGCACCTCGACGACATGGCCGGGGAACTGCGCGACGTCTATCAGACGACAGGCGTCCTGAAGGGTAAGGATCGTGAGTACCCGATTTCCGGGCCCCTGAGCCTGGCGGATGCGGTCTTCGAAATCGGCCGCAAGGGCGTGAAATTCTCCCGTTATAAAGGCCTCGGAGAGATGAATCCGGAGCAGCTTTGGGAAACGACGCTGGATCCCAATGTAAGGGCATTGCTGCAGGTCAAGATCGCCCATAGCGACGATGCCTCGGACATTTTTTCCACTTTAATGGGAGATATTGTTGAACCGAGACGTGATTTCATTCAGTCTCATGCTCTCGAGGTGGCAAACCTCGACGTCTGACGTTGGGGAGACGGGGCGTCGGGTCAGGGACCAATCTGGGGAATTCCGTTCAGGTAGTGAACGCGGGTGATCACAAACAGATTGTTTTTGCCACTTGGTTCAACTTATCGTAGGCCAATGCTGGGCGCTGTTGTGTTTAGCGGTGTTGCAGATTTGGAAAGTACGGAAAGCAAAGGGAACAGCGAAAGACGATGGCAAGTGAAAAGGATGCACATATCGGCAGACGACTCTTGCAGGCCCGCGTTTCGCAAGGCTTGAGTCAGGATGACCTCGGTTCCATGGTTGGGGTGAGCTTTCAACAGATTCAAAAGTACGAAAAAGGATTGAACAGGATCGGCAGCGGTCGGCTTTGGGACCTCAGCGTAGCGCTGAACGTTCCGATCGTGTATTTTTTCGAAGGGCTCGCAGATAAAGGTAAAACGGCGACTTCGGCTTCCGAGCTGGCGGATACCAGGGTAACGCACAGCATGGTCGAGGTGGCCCGGGCGTTCGGCGCCATCGAAGACAGCAACGTAAAGTCCTCATTCTTGCGATTGCTGAAGGCAACCAGCGGAAAAGTGTGACGCA
>NZ_JAAHHM010000382.1:0-1088 GCF_010692445.1 Moorena sp. SIO3E8
CTGGGGGGGCGACATGAGAGCTAAAAAGTAGACTGTATAAGCTTCATAGCTCTCATACCTCGTAAATAATTATCGAGCTTATGACGACTTAAACGCATTAACTTATCAACTAATTCCCAACATTGCGACCTAATATTAATCCATTTTTGAGCATACATTCCAATAGAAAAATTACTATGTCTTTTAGTTGATCGCCCATATTCTTTGACTCTAGCTACATAGTTCTGAACTCCTTTTTTATTAATTTTTTCTCCCTGAATAGTTGCAATAAAGTAAGCAAAAGAGATTAGAATAACTAAAGATATAAAGCGTTCGCCGACAACATTACTGCCTTCCATATTATATCCACCGCTTTTATAATCTCGGAACATCTCCTCAATATCAAAACGTTTTTTATAAGCGGATATTGCCTCAGATACTTCGCTCATATTTGTTAGAATAAACCAACCTTCTTTTGTTACTGAATTTCGATAACTTTTCTTCCATTTACAGGCAATACTAAATCCTGATACTTGTTTAGTTTTGGTGACTTTAACCTTTTCAAAAAATAACGAAATTCCCGGTTTCAATCCCGAGTTTTTCAAGGAAATCCACCCCTGATTTTTGAGCTCAATTTGCTCGTTTTCTCTAAGTCTTAAACAAAACTTAAAACCTTGTTTATCTAGCCACTCAGCCAATTTAACTGAACAAAATTCCCGGTCACCCAAAATGACAACATCATAGCCATCAAATAGCCCTATAATAGTTGATATTATTTGTTTTTGCTCTGAAAAATTACTTGAACCAAGTTTTGAAAGAAGTTCAAAATAAATTGGGATTGCTCGATTTTTATAAATTAGACTAATCATCAATAAATTTTTGTCCTTCCAATTAGTTCTATCGATAGCTAAATAGATTATTTTCTCTTTAGGAAATGTTTGATTTATCCATTCTTTAATAATTGGAAACCACAACTATTTGACATCAAATACTGGCAAAGACAAAAATCTCTGTAGTTTTTTACGTCGTGATTGAAATTGAATGGGTAAAGGGAGTGACTCTGCGATTTTTTCAAGTTTTATATTTTTGGTGTCTTGTCTAATTATTAT
>NZ_JAAHHM010000383.1:0-1087 GCF_010692445.1 Moorena sp. SIO3E8
TAAGCAGGTGCACAAAATTAATTACCTATTTTTGACATAATAATCTATAATTAGATAAAATCACTGAAAATGGGTATTTATATGAGATTCATTAGAGAATTAAATACCGAAACTAAAAAACTGTTGGAAAGAATAAGTTGGCAAAGTAAATATCCTCAAGTGAGAGACCGAGCTAAATGTATATTGTTGAGTTATCAAAAGTTTTCTATCAATGAATTAAGTTCATTATTTGGAGTTACTCGAAAAACTATATATAACTGGTTAACCAAATGGGAAGATCAAAAAATAATAGGAATATACAATCAAAAAGGTAGGGGCAGAAAACCTAAGTTAAATCAGGAGCAAAGGCAACAAGTAAAGGAGTGGGTAAAATCTGACCCAAAAAGCCTAAACAAAGTTAAAAATAAAATCAATAAAGAGTGGAAGATAGATGTAAGTAAGGAAACTATAAAAAGAACCATAAAAAAGTTGAACATGAAATGGAAAAGAATGAAGAGAGGAACGAGTAAAACCCCTGATGACTGGGAGCTAGACGTAAAAATACCCAGACTAAAAGAGCTAAAAGAGCAAGCTAAAAAAGGAGAAATTGAATTAAGATATTTAGATGAAAGTGGATTCTCTTTGAAGCCAGATATTCCTTATGGATGGCAAGAAAAGTTAAAAAGAATAACTATTAATAGTTCCCAAAGCAAAAGAATTAATGTTCTCGGATTAATGGGATGTGAAAATCAATTAGATTACGAAATCCATCAGGGCTCAATTGATAGTGAAATCGGGATTAATTTTTTAGATAATTTTAGTAAAAAATTATCTAAATTAACTGTAGTAGTAATGGATCAAGCTTCAATACACACAAGCCATAAAATCCTAGAAAAATTAGAAGAATGGCAAGGTAATAATTTAGATATATTTTGGTTACCTACTTACTCACCCAAGCACAACTTAATTGAAATTTTCTGGAAATTTATTAAGTATGAGTGGATTGAAATTGATGCTTACGAAAACTGGAAAAGCTTTCTTGAATATCTCAAAAAAGTGCTTGACAATTTTGGGGAAGAATATGTAATTAATTTTGTTTAGGTGCTTA
>NZ_JAAHHM010000384.1:0-1058 GCF_010692445.1 Moorena sp. SIO3E8
CACAGCTAAAATAGTGCAATAGAAGGATCATTATTTGAGGTCAAAAAAATGGGAAGAGGTCGTAGAGATAAAGTGCTGCTGACAATCGAACAAAGACGAAGACTAGAAAACATCAGCTCGCTTTGGCTATGCTCCTGCCAAGAAAATCCTCCACTAAGCGGGTTCTTCTGATGTGTGACGAAGGAGAACAAGCGATAGATACATGGACAGATGAAGGGATAGCCAAAGCTTTAAATCTACATCGAAATACCGTAGGGCGTATCAGAAAAAGATATCTGACCCTTTGGAGTTGAACCAGCACTCAATAGAAGGTTAAGCAAAGTTACCACCAACTCCGCCAAAAATAGATGGCGCGACAGAAGCCCAAATCATTGCCATGTGTTGTTCAGACCCTCCAGAAGGAAGAGCAGATTGGACGATTAGACTACTGACATCGGAACTGAAAAAGCGAAGAGTAGTCACAGAAATCTCTCGTGAAACGGTACGTCGCACTTTAAAAAAAACCAGCAAGTCCAAAGAAAGTAAAACGTTTCTGTATTCCTGAACGAGATTTGGCCAGATTTGTCGCCCAGATGGAAGTAATTTTAGACCTTTACTGTTCTGAGCATTGTCGTATTGCAGCCATTGATTTGTATGGATGAAGCATCAGTCCAACTCCTAGATCATCTCTATAAACCGATTAAAATGCAACCTGGTCAAGACCAGAAAGAAGATTATCACTATACTCGTGAAGGTTCTTGCCTGTTTATGTTTTTTGACCCTAATGCTGGATGGCGGCGAGTTAGCAATCGAGACCATGGCCTATTGGCCACGCTACGCGAACGGTCACGCGAGTGACTGGGCGGAAGAAATTCGCCAATTACTGGATGTTGACTATCCCCTAGCTAGTAAAGTCAAATTAGTCTGCGATAATCTCAATACTCATGTGGATTGCTTCTCGTGTATGTTGCTTTCCCGGCTGATGAAGCTCAACGCCAAAGCCAGACGACTAGAAATTTATCATACTCGAAGTAATGGCAGTTGGTTAAATGTAGCAGAGATTGAACTAAGCATTTTAA
>NZ_JAAHHM010000385.1:0-1047 GCF_010692445.1 Moorena sp. SIO3E8
GATCCTGAAACCCAGTGCGATCAGTTCGAGCCCTTCAGCGCCATTTTGATCATGGCGACGTGCTTACGGTAGAGCTGCGTCATGGTCTGATAATCTGTCTGGTTGCGCGTCATGTTGACCAGTTGCTCTTCGATCACGACCGCATTACCGGCGGGCGCCGTTTCATAGAGTTCTTCCTGATCCCGCGAGCGTCCGTCAGGGTCCCGCAGAGAGACCCCCTGAATGTGGCTGCCATTGGTCGATGCAGGCCGCAGAGCCGGCGACTGCCGCGCAACCATGCGCTTAAAGGAACCGTCCTTCAGATCCTGAGGGATGTAATCCGGCGTGTCCGCGTTGGCGATGTTTTTGGTCAGAACGGTCTGGCGCGCAGTGAGCCACTGCATGCGCTTCGCGATCACATCGGTGATACTGAGTTTGCCGTCCATAATATCCGCGCAGCCCCGGTTCTGGGACCCTTCCATAAGATTTGTCTTAACTTTCCACTATCTGTTGTTAAGATTCCGTAAAAAGGGTTCGCTTGTTCTAGAACAATCCCCGTATTAGAGTGTTGTTAGGGGGCCGGACCAGAATCCGGCTAGGGGCAGGGAGTTTTTACGAAGCCGATGCTTTATCTAACGCGGAAAATCGGCGAATCCGTCATCATTAACGACAATATCGAAGTCACCGTCGTAGATATCCGCGGCAAGTCCATCAAACTCGGGTTTACCTTCCCGGAAGACGCCACGGTCTTGCGACGGGAAATCTACGAGCGGATCCAGGAAGAGAACCGCGCCGCCGCCGCAGGCAGCGAAGCGCTCGCCATGTCCATCGCCGGAGTCGACAAGGACACCAAGGCTGGCAGCGACGAAGGCAGCTGACACTTCAGGCTTCCCATGCGCACGCCAGCGCATAACCTCTTGGCGTCTTCCCGATGCTTTCTCTACGCGCTTGCCGGCAGGCGAAATGCCTGTCTGCCGATTTTCCTGGCTCAACCTTCTGATCACAGTCTTTCGCTCTGCAAAAGTGAAAGCGAATCAGCGACCTAGCGCGCGCGTTAAACCATTCATA
>NZ_JAAHHM010000386.1:0-1009 GCF_010692445.1 Moorena sp. SIO3E8
ACTAGGGATGTACCGTTGGCTAATTTTATCAATGATAGCCTACCTATTGGCACACTGGGCTTATCTTTCTACTGATTCAACCACCTTGCCCGATTGGGGGCAAGTAGCTGAAAAAGCTCTCCACTCTATCCTCCCTCAGCTTGTTGTCTGCATACTATTAACTGATATCCTCCGATTGCAACCTCTGCTCCTTGCACAGGGAATTGATATCAACATTTCTTGGTGCAAGATGTGAGTCTGGCTACTGTCCTGTTCAACATCCTCTATCGCACTTTCAAATTATTAAGATTGGGAACGACAGGTCCAACTGCCCAAGCCGTAGGACGCTCTGACCAAGATGCAGTTCTGCTAACTCTGTTAAGGAATAGTTTGATAGCTCTGGTAATGGGACTATTAATCCTATTATTGCAGCATCCGTTGCGAGAAGGGGGATTTGCTTTACTCAGTGCCACTCCATCTGTTAAAGCTGCTGGTCTGGATTACTATAATGCCCGCATTTGGGGAGCTCCAGCAGTACTCATTAACTTCGTTATGATCGGCTGGTTTGCGGGTCGGGAGCAAGGGGGAAAGCTATTAATATTATCTGCGGTTGCCAATGGTAGCAATATTTTTTTGGATTACCTTTTAATTGTTTACTGGGGGTGGCAGAGTTTTGGGGCTGGAGCAGCTACAGCAGCCAGCCAATATCTGATGCTACTACTGGGATTAGTCTTGATCTTTTTAGAGGGCTGGTGGGCTAAAATTCCTACCGTTACTAGCTCCATTTTTAATATTGATGAACTCAAAAGCGCAACAAAACTTAATGGAGACCTGTTTGTAGCTCGGTTAGCCTGGGCTGCAACTCTTTCATTATTTACTAATATCAGTAGTACTTTGGGAATTCTAGTGCAGCGCGGTAGAAATGCTTGAGCAGCTGCGGATAATGGTGAAACAGAAGGATGAACCGCTGACCCACTCGATGCTCAGCTCATCCGATTACACTCTTCACAACTAGGCTATGCCTAACCCC
>NZ_JAAHHM010000039.1:0-58972 GCF_010692445.1 Moorena sp. SIO3E8
GGAGACATAGCAGTTTTTACATTGGTTTATATGGTCAAACCTGGGTAAAGTTTAAGGATTGTTGTCTAGAATTAGTAACCGAATTAATGAGACTCAATCCTAATAAACGAAAGTATTATCAACGAGGGATAAGGGCTAGGTTGCTTATAGAATCTGCATTTTAGCTTATTTCGTCGCCCCCTCAGGTTTACAACCCAGATAGAAATGCTATATAGCCATCAATTTTAAAAATTTATAAAATTTTAATATTTATAAATTAATCATTTTTGTTCATAACTTATTCAAGACTGAATTCGAAATCCTATCACTGTAAGCGCTATCAATCCAAATGCTATAATTAGTAGGAGGCGTTATTAAATAATCATCAAAGTAGAGTTCTTGTATAAGTAATGCTTATAATAAAATCTATGGTTGGTTAACCTAATGGATTAGTTTTCGATGAAAGATAAACTCAATATTTTTATATTAGTTATTTTCTGGATAATTATATGTATTTTGTGATCACAAATTTAAGACTTATATAAAGTATCTATAAAGGAGATTTTGGGGATTGATTGTGTAAGCATTCAGCCGTCAGCCGTGAGCTAAAAGCTCACGCTGCGCGAACAGCCGTCAGTGGTCAGCCATTGGCCTATGGCCACGCTACGCGAACGGGAGAATTTAATTCAGATTAAACCTCTTTTATTCAAAAGCACCATCTGTAGCACCATCTGTAGCGCTAATCGCTGACCGCTGTTCGCGTAGCGTGGCCAAAGGCCTTTAGCTGATAGCTGAATGCTTACTTGATTGTTTATACCCGTAGAATTATAGGAATGGGTGTAATGGTGTTTAAAAATTAAAGGGACGAAGGGATGCAGCGAGCTAGCACGGTCTTGGGAAGCCAGTTGCTTATCTAAAATCCCCATCTCCCTGACCATCTCCCAACACTTTGCTCTTTTTCCCTGTTCCCTATTCCCTATTCCCTAACCGCAGCGCTCCGGAAGCTGAGGCCTTTGGCCACGCTTTGCGAACGCTTCCGCTTTCCGCTAAAAGCGAACGCATTAATTATTCTCTAGTAATCGAAAATATTGAACAATTATCATATCAGTAACAATAGGATAAAGATTTGATAAAATTACAAAAATTAATGGTGACATAGTATCCAATTCATGTCATCAATAAATAAAGGAATTGTTTGACCGCAAAAACTAAAGCTCTTGGTGGAAGACTATAGTATAGTGCTCAGACTATCTCAACAAAATAATGTTGGGGGAGCATCTACGTCCTCAGCGATAGGTTTGAAAACACGGAAATTCAAAACTGTGTAACTAATACAGCGGCAGATTTATGAGATTTTTCATTAGCTGTAATAATCGGTGCTTTGGTGAACGTTTAGCATAGTATTCTACTCTTGCCCATGGCTCTGTAAAGGGTATCGGGATCATGGGGATTGAGTGGATATCGACTTGCTAGGGTATTACTTGCTGCCCAAATAAAATTCCTAAATAAAATTACCATAGCTTTAAACACAGATAAAGGTTGGAGACTACAAGACTATGACGAGAATTGAAGCCGAAAATTTTTCTAGTATAACTAACTTTGTAACTACTAGTAATCCTGATGCCTCTGGGGACGCAGTAATCACTCTATTTGATGCGGTTAATAATACTGCTTTCCCCCCTGGTACTGCTAGCACAAGCTTTAATCAACCCACTGGTACCTATGAAGTAATCATTGGCATCTTTGACGAAATAGATGGAGAAAGCACCGTCGATGTCAGGATTGGCAGTACCGTCTTTCCCACAATCACTCTTAATAATCCTTCCTCTACTGCTAGCGGTATCCCCGAAGCCTCCACTTTCGTCCCTTTGCAGATTAGCTCCAGCACGTTTATCCGTAATGGAGACCTGATCGAGGTTAAAGGTACCGCTGATGGTGAAGAATTCATCCGATTTGACTATATTGAATTCAACCTGACCAACGAACTCCCGGTAGCTGTCGATGATACTGCCACTACCACTGAAGATACAACAGTTAACATTAACGTCTTAGATAATGACAGCGATACTGAGGGAGACAGCACTCTAACTGTTATTAGTGATCCCAGTAATGGTAGTGCAGTAGTAGATGACAATGGTACTCCTGATGATCTAACCGATGATTTTATTACTTACACTCCGAATCCCGACTACAATGGACCGGATAGTTTTACTTATCAGTTAAATGATGGCGTTAACCCTGCTGACACCGCTACCGTTAACATTACTGTTACTCCTGTAAATGATGCACCAGATGGTACTGCTGTGGTTAACAATAACGGTACCTTGGATAATACTAATGATGACGTTATTACTGATACTCCTGATCCAGATTTCAGTGGGAATGATAGCTTGATCGATCAGGTATCTGATGGCAACGGCGGCCTTGATACAGCGATCGATCAGGTATCTGATGGCAACGGCGGCCTTGATACAGCGACTGTTGATATTACTGTTAACTCGATCCCTACCTTTGTTCCTTCGACTCTGACTCAGAACCCTAACAATACTTTTACTATCACTAGTGACACCACTGGCAACGCTCAACTCCTATTCTCCTTTATTAGTCGAAACGCTAC
Organism: Moorena sp. SIO3E8; assembly: GCF_010692445.1. Classification (NCBI taxonomy): domain Bacteria; kingdom Bacillati; phylum Cyanobacteriota; class Cyanophyceae; order Coleofasciculales; family Coleofasciculaceae; genus Moorena; species Moorena sp. SIO3E8. The sequence goes on from NZ_JAAHHM010000039.1 coordinate 2,597, forward strand.
TAATGTCAATGAAATTGGAGTTTTTGTCACCGATGATGACCAAGGTACAGTTAATGGTATTGCTCCTGGTCAAGAAGGGTATGTGGAAGCGGCTCTATCTAATGCTCAGACTATTTTCTCTGTGCTGCTGAATCCTGAAGATAGTGGTCAAACTACTCGTCTGATTAACAATTTTGATGTAGGGGATCAATTAGGATTTTACCTAGTACAAAATAGCACGAAAGAGGCAGTGCTAGCAGGACAAAATGCTTCTGTATTCTTCGGTGATGCTTCCTTCAATAGCGATGGTTTAGACCATATCCAAAGCGAGACTAATAGTGACGGTGTCTTGACTTTAAACTTTGAAGATGCTGATGATCAAGACTTTGATGATTTAGTGGTAACGGTTCAAGACGCTTCGGCTTTGACTCCGATTGTGGGGACAGGGAATCCTCAGATTCAAGGGCAAGTGGAGCTACTGGATTTAACCGATGTGACTGGAACAGTAACACCTGAGATTGTGGTTAGTAGTCAAGCTGTGTTTGAGAATAGCTTTGGCTTTTATCAGGTTGATGATGCTAGTGGTAAAATTGGCAATCTCAATCCCGGTGATGCGGGTTATGCAGAGCTTGCAATCTCCAACCAGGTAGATTTAGCCAGTGGGGTATCCGGTGGCGTACTTTTAGCTCCGTTCCTAATTGCTAATGGCACTGTTGAAGAGTTCCTGACTCAGAATCCCACGAATCAGCAGGGTTCCGGTCTCAATGCCTACTTTAGTTTCTTGCCTGCTAACCCCGATCAATTTGATCACGTCCGCCTACTAGGGGACAATCGGTTTGGTTTCGAGGATACTTTTGCTGGTGGTGACTTAGACTATGACGACTTGGTAGTGGAGGTTATTTTCTGAATTTAATCGGGAGTGGGGAATCGGGAGTCGGGAATCGGGAGTCGGGAGTCGGGAGTGTGGGAGATGGGGACTCTTGCCTCTTGCCTCTTGCCTCTTGCCTCTTGCCTGTTCCCTACACCCCACACCCCACACCCCACACCCTACTAAGGATTCTGCCATCCTTCCACAATCGCCATGCCCACATTCACATAAGGATTATCCAATAATTCTCTAAGGGCTTCTTTTCCACCACTTTCTAAAGCACTAAGGAACCGTTGTTTAGTACTTGCTGGAATCGCAATATTCACAAAGGCTGTCTTTTCTAAATCAGTGGCGTTGGGGTTACTTTGCTCTAATTGTTTTAATAATCCTTGAATTTCGGCGGCGGCTTCGGTTAGGGTTTGGTTTTTCTCGGGGGCATAATTGTATTGATTTGCACTACCAATTTCTTGATTAAACTCACTTTGAGCTGTATCGACAAAGTTACTAAAGCTATTTTGAGACTGACGTTGATCGTATTTAGACTGATAGTTGGAGTGATTAGAGTCTGAGGTTGATTCACTCATAGCGTTGTTTTCAACATTGATAGGTCGGCTTGCTACTAGTTTAATAATTTCGATCAGGTTTTGGTTATGCTTCTGGTAAAGGGCAAGCTCCTCATCGTTGTTGGTGGTTTGGGTTAGCTCTTGACGAGAATTAAACCGCTGGATGAACTGGTCACTGACGACATGATCTTTAGTTTCCGCAGCAGATTGAATCAGGGTTTCTCGTAATACCAGAGCTTGGTCAAGGTTCAAGAGGGTGGCTAGCAGCAGGTAAACACCGCGAAATCGGGGGTCAGTCAGATGCTCGTGCTGGCGTTCTCGATTCTCGGTTTTGAGGAAGGTCTGGACGATAAAGTATTCCTGGATTTTATCGTGGCGAAACTTCCATTCTCGATAGGTACGACCAAACCCATCCTTCTGCTGACGAGTCAATACCATTTTATACCGTTCCATACACTGCAACTCATCCAAGCAGCCCTCTTCTGGGATGGTAATTTGATCATGGAGACGCATCTGGTAGACGGTTTCAGCAAATTCAGCCAGGGGAAAGGGACAAAGGTGAATCTGTTGATAGTCTTCTGCCATGATCTCATACTGCTGCTGTTGCAAGTTCAGCAAATCCGGGTCTTTGCCCTGAGCCAACAGTTGCGCCACCAAGGTCAAATCCATGGGATTGGAGAGAAACCGACGTACTGCGGTTAACTCCTGTTTGGATTGGGTTTGGTGGAGTTGGCTGGCCAGATAGTCGTCACAGGCTTGCTCGTAGGCCACACCCGATACCGGGACATCGTCGGGCAAAATACCTTGGCGAGAGGTGAGGAACTCTGCAATTTGCTGGCGCTTGAGGGGTTGCAGCACGTAGGTTTTGGCCGTCGCTGGGGGTGTCCATTCCAAGGGTTGGGTGGTGAGGATAATATGCCCCTGGACGTGATGCTCCACAAAGGTATTAATGGTAGCCCTGGTGTCAGGGCTGACTTCATTGAGTCCGTCAATGCAGATATCTAGGGTATTGTAGTTAATCAGGCTTTGTAGGAATAATGGGTCCTCAGCAGCGATGGGCAATTTAGCTTGAATCGCTTCCACCACACCACCGGCACATTGGCTGGCTGGCAAGTACACCGCAAGCCGCCCCGAGGTTTTGACTAAATTCCGTAGAAACATGGATTTCCCCAGTCCCGATTCCCCGACCAGAACGACCGGAGACTGGAGTTGGCCAATGGCAGTTTGAATCGGTTGGGTATGGTTGGCTCGTGTAATCTTAACGTGAGAGTCCGGAAAGTAAGCCTGGGGATCGAAGCTATCTAAGCTAGCATCGGCCACCAGCACCTGACGGAAGGGAGCGAGTAATCGATAGCGCAACCAGGGAATCCAGATCAGAGCAATGCTGATATAGCCTAAGCCCACAATGGTGCGGAATTTTCGGTCCCAGATTAGGGCTTGGACTTGGGAAGAACGGGGATAAATGATGATCAGCAACAACCAGCCACTGACATGGATTAGCCAAACCTTAAACCCAATCAGAAACCAGTGCTGTCGTTCTAGGGCAACAATTTTGGCTTTGACAGCGACAGCAGCAACTTGGGAGTTTATAGACTTAAGATTTTTGTAGTGTTTCTTAAGCAGCTCCATATCTGTTTGTTCCCAGCTGACCTGATTCACAACTACCGCAATCTGCCTTTCTAAGTCTTTGCGCAGTTTAGATAGAGATTTACTAGGTTCCCAGATTTGCTCAAATAGCTCGAGAACTTTCACCCCTTCTTGGTGATTGATGGCGTGATCTTCATTTTCATGGGGATATTTCTCAGGTGAGCCCAGCCAATGAATTAAGCGCAGTGAGTCTTTTTCCCCACCACTGAGGAAATAGGCCAGAAAACGTAAGCTTGGTGCTTCTCGCTGATACCAGTAAACTTGATTTAATACCGAAAGTAAGTCTTTTAACTTTAATGGCCCCATCTGCTCCAGAGCTTTTGCTGCAGTATTAGGGACATTCCTGTCTGGGTCGGTTAAAAGTTTAGCGATTTGGGGAGCGTACTCAGAGGTAGCTGCTCCCATTTGCCCCAGAGCTTTTGCCGCACTAGCACGGACATCACTATCTAAGTCGGTTAAAAGTTTAGCAATTTGGGGAGCGTACTCAAAGACGGCTGCTCCCATCTGCCCCAAAGCCCGTGCCGCATTAGCACGGACCGTCCAATCTGATTCCGTTAAAAGTTGTAGGATTTGGGGAGCTATCTCAGATGGTGCTACTCCCATCCGCGCCAGAACGTATGCCGCGTTAGCACGGACATTATCATCTGAGTGGGTTAACAGTGGAAGGATTTGGGGAGCGTACTTAGAGGCGGCTGCTCCCATCTCACCCAGAGCATATGTCGCCCTATCAGGGATCTGGTTATCTGAGTCGGTTAACAGTGGAAGGATTTGGGGAGCGTACTCAGAGGCGGCTGCTCCCATCACACCCAGAGTTTCTGCCGCACTATAACGAACATCACGATCTGAATGGGTTAAAAGTTTGGCAATTTGGGTAGCGTACTCAGAGGCAGCTGTTCCCATCTCACCCAGAGCATATCCTATAGGATAACGAAGACTAATATCTGAGTTGGTTAAACCTTCAACGATTTGGGGAGCGTACTTAGAGGCGGCTGCTCCCATCTTACCCAGAGCATATGCCGCACTATAACGGACATTACTATCTGAGTCGGTTAACAGTAGAAGGATTTGGGGAACGTACTTAGAGGCAGCTGCTCCCATCTGTCCCAGAGCGGATGCCGCACTAGAACGGACATCACTATGTGAGTCAGTTAAACGTTTCGCGATTTGGGGAGCGTAGTCTTTAGCTACTCCCATCTCACCAAGAGCCGATGCCGCACTATCACTGACATAACTCTCTGAGTCGGTTAAACGTTTGGCAATTTGGGGAGCGTACTCAGAGGCAGCTGCTCCCATCTTACCCAGAGCCGATGCCGCACTAGCACGGACATTGTCATCTGAGTCGGTTAAAAGTTTGGCAATTTGGGGAGCGTACTCAGAGGCAGCTGCTCCCATCTGACCCAGAGCCCATACTGCACTAGAACGGACATCACGATCTGAGTCAGTTAAAAGTTTGGCAATTTGGGGAGCGTACTTAGAGGCGGCTGCTCCCATCTGTCCCAGAGCCGATGCTGCCTTAGCAAGGACATCACTATCTGAGTGGGTTAAAAGTTTGGCAATTTGGGGAGCGTACTTAGAGGCCGCTGCACCCATTTCCTTCAGGGCTGATACTGCACTAGCACGGACTCTGGAGTGAACCGACTTTCTCTCATTTTCATACCCTAACCAGCCTACAATCTGCTCAATTGTGTAGTTAGGAATCTCAAGGGGATGCTTGAGTTGATCGAATTTATAGCTAGACAATTTGTCCAAAGCTTGAGCCCATACCAAGGGGTCGGGGTCATCCAGTGCTGCCACAATCCCCTTGAGCTGCCACAATTCTGGCTCAGGGTGTGATTCGTGAGGGTCAATCGATGGGTGAGCGTGACTCCCGTTGACAATCAAAAGTACCGCTACTAGCAGTGCTAACAGATAACAGAGGCACTGGGTAACACTAGTCTTAACGGTAGGGAAAAGCTTTGGGCGGTTGGCATCGCCTCTATGGGGCATGGTGATAGTTTCCCACGGAGTTAGTCGGCTAATAGGGATCCCCCCTAACCCCCCTTAATAAGGGGGGAAAAGAGAATAAGGGGGAAAAAGAGCACAGAAGAGGGAACAGCGGATCTGGTAAAAATCCTGTGTACCCCATAGTTATGAAAAACGCTGTAACTATAATTATGCTGATTTTGGCGCTAGACCCTAAGCCCAGCAACCTTTTGACACTACGATGCTCCCCGAAGGTTAGTTTTAATTATACCAATTTTAGTGACTATTATATAGAAGAGGGAATCGGGAATCGGGAGTCGGGAGTCGGGAGTCGGGAGTCGGGAGTCGGGAATCGGGAATCGGGAGTGTGGGAAGCATGGAGTTTATGGGAGGTGTGGGAAGTGTCCCCCCCTTGTTAAGGGGGGTTAGGGGGGATCCCCACCTGTTTGACCCAGTGGGTGAAATTAGGTTCTTGGTAGAACAGGCATCTTGCCTGTGATCAATATTTTCCTCACAGCATCGAAGCCTATTCTACACAACTACTCCCGATTCCCGATTCCCGATTCCCGATTCCCTATGTCACAGGCAAGATGCCTGTTCTACGGAATTACTCGGTGATCCAAAAAAATTAGAAACTTGGCACCAGGCATCAGCAGTTTCAGCACCTGCACATAGCCCTTGGCATCAGCAGGGTTGTCGAACCGAGCGAAAACCACTGGTGGCATCGGTGGTAACAACCTCACCATGACCCATGGGTATAGGCGTCTATGGGACATAATATTAAGTTATCTCCTGTAAAGGTGACCCAGAGCCAGCCTGCAGCCTGCGAAAACTCTTAGGCTGGCTCTTCCCGTGGATTTTTTTCTCCACACTTTTAGTTTACCATAAAAAAATCCATATTATAGCATATTTTTAAGATTTTGTAACAAACTTTAGAGGGAATCGGGAATCGGGAATCGGGAATCGGGAGCGTGGTAAACATGGTAAGCGTGGTAAACATGGTGAGTGTTCCCCCCTTGTTAAGGTAGGGTAGATCTCCAGTTGGGGTTGAGCTGGGGGATTAGCGATCGCATAACCAAAACAGAATTTTCAGCTGAAACAGGCAAGATGCCCGTTCCACAACCCTAAATCTTCTCCGTTCCCGATTCCCGATTCCCGATTCCCTACTCCCTACTCCCTACTCCCTACTCCCTATTCCCTATTGCCTTATTTAGCATAAATAGAAAATTACTACTATAAAGACTTGATAAACTTAACCGAATACTAGTGACATTAAACAAAACTCATGACATCAATGAATAAGGTATTTTTCTATATCAAGGAAAGAGCATGGATGGCAAATATCTTTCCTTTTTATAAGGAATATTACGTTATAAAATATTTCGGGTCATCGCTTCATTGTCAGTAATAATATACTCTCACAACATAAATAATACTAAACCAACAATTACTTAATACTTTTGATTAAAAAATATAGTTTAATATTTGCTAATAGCATCAGTAAAGCTGTATTATGGCATCTTACATTTTGCCATTAATCTGGAAAATAAATCCGGATATATGGACGTTAGTAGGTATTTATTTATTGGTAGATCATTAGATAAGCATTCAGCGTCGTGCTATCCACTCTATGCTATCAGCTATTAATGATGAGTTCAACAGCAATTTTGCTATCAGCTATCAGCTAAAGACCTATGCCCACCCTAATTGAGGTGCTTGTGAATAAAATAAGCTATTCCCGTAGCGTGAGCCTTGGCCGTTGGCCACGCTAAGCGAATGGCTGACCGCTGACCGCTGACCGCTGAATGCTTAATGGACTTACTCTATTGATATACAAGGCTATCAGCTATCAGCTGACCGCTGAAGGCTGTTCGCGTAGCGTGGCCAAAGGCCTTTAGCTGATAGCTAAATGCTTAGAATAATTGTCAACGTTAAGTGCCCACAGCCTTAGCAACTGAGGAGTTTTTTAAGACGAAATATTATGCCAAGATTTGAATTTGAAGACCCCCGCTTTACTCTAACTAATTTTATAGTTATTGATAATATCTTTGCAGATAATACAGTCATCAATTTACCTGACCCTGATAGCACTGGCACTGCTACTACAACCTTTGATCTGCCCAGTGGCACTTACGAGGTTATCCTGAACGCTTCTGATGAAACAGACGGCAATAGCACAGTCGATGTCACCATTGGTAATGAGACGTTTTCATTAACTCTCAATAATCCCAATGCTAATGCTGGTATTTTACCTACTGCTGATGCTTTCAGGGATATAACCGTTACCAATAGCATCTTTATTCCCGAGGGTGCTCAAATCACCATTAGCGGGCAAAGTAACGCTCAGGAATTTCTTCGACTTGATTATATTGACTTCAACCTGATTAATGAAGTTCCTGTTGCAGTAGATGACAGTGTCAGTACTGGTGGCAATCCCGACGTTACCATTGATGTCCTAGCTAATGACTCTGATACTGAGGGTGATGCCCTGACTGTAACCATTGACCAGCAGGGCGGTAATGGCACAGCAGTAGTCAATCAAGATGGCACCATTACCTATACTCCTGTTAATGGTTTCAGTGGCACTGATAGCTTCACCTATCAAATAGATGATGGCACAAATCCTGCGGTCACAGCTACGGTTGAGGTTGATGTCACTGCTGTTAATGAACCTCCAGTAGCCACAGACGATACAGCTACCACTGCGGCAAACACTGCAGTTGATATCAATGTCCTAGCTAATGACACTGATCCTGAAGGTGATGCCCTCAATGTAGCCATTGACCAGCAGGGCGGTAATGGCGAAGCAGTAGTCAATCAAGATGGCACCATTACCTATACTCCGGTTGATGGTTTCACTGGGACTGATAGCTTCACTTATCAGATCGATGATGGCACCAATCCTGCGGTCACAGCTACAGTTAATGTTGATGTCACTGCTGTTAATGAACCTCCAGTAGCCACAGACGATACTGCTACCACTCCGGCAAACACTGCAGTTGATATCAATGTCCTAGCTAATGACACTGATCCTGAAGGTGATGCCCTCAATGTAGCCATTGACCAGCAAGGCGGTAATGGTACAGCAGTAGTCAATCAAGATGGCACCATTACCTATACTCCTGTTGATGGTTTCACTGGCACTGATACCTTTACCTATCAGATCGATGATGGCACCAATCCTGCGGTCACAGCTACGGTTGAGGTTGATGTCACTGCTGTTAATGAACCTCCAGTAGCCACAGACGATACAGCTACCACTGCGGCAAACACTGCAGTTGATATCAATGTCCTAGCTAATGACACTGATCCTGAAGGTGATGCCCTCAATGTAGCCATTGACCAGCAGGGCGGTAATGGCGAAGCAGTAGTCAATCAAGATGGCACCATTACCTATACTCCGGTTGATGGTTTCACTGGGACTGATAGCTTCACTTATCAGATCGATGATGGCACCAATCCTGCGGTCACAGCTACAGTTAATGTTGATGTCACTGCTGTTAATGAACCTCCAGTAGCCACAGACGATACTGCTACCACTCCGGCAAACACTGCAGTTGATATCAATGTCCTAGCTAATGACACTGATCCTGAAGGTGATGCCCTCAATGTAGCCATTGACCAGCAAGGCGGTAATGGTACAGCAGTAGTCAATCAAGATGGCACCATTACCTATACTCCTAATGATGGTTTTCTTGGGGCTGATAGCTTTACCTACCAGGTCAGTGATGGCATCAATCCTGCGGTCACAGCTACGGTTAACGTTGATGTTACTGCTGTTAATGACTCTCCAGTAGCCACAGACGATACTGCTACCACTGAGCAAAATACTGCGGTTAATATCAATGTCCTAGCTAATGACTCTGATCCTGAAGGGGATGCCCTGACTGTAACCCTTGACCAGCAGGGCGGTAATGGTACCGCAGTAGTCAATCAAGATGGCACCATTACCTATACTCCTAATGATGGTTTTCTTGGGGCTGATAGCTTCACCTACCAGGTCAGTGATGGCATCAATCCTGCGGTCACAGCTACGGTTAATGTTGATGTCACTAATGTTAATGAATCTCCAATAGCCACAGACGATAGTACTACCACTGCGGCAAACACTGCAGTTGATATCAATGTCCTAACTAATGACCTTGATCCTGAAGGTGATGCCCTCAATGTAGCCATTGACCAGCAGGGCGCTAATGGTACCGCAGTAGTCAATTTTGATGGCACCATTACCTATACTCCTGTTGATGGTTTCACTGGGGTTGATAGCTTCACCTACCAGATTAGTGATGGCAGCAATCCTGCGGTCACAGCTACCGTTAACGTTGATGTCACTGCTCCTAATCAATCTCCAGTAGCCACAGACGATACTGCGACCACTGTAGAAAACACTGCAGTTGATATCAATGTCTTAGCTAATGACTCTGATCCTGAAGGTGATGCCGTCAATTTGGCCATTGGCCAGCAGGGCGGTAATGGTACCGCAGTAGTCAATCAAGATGGCACTATTACCTATACGCCAAATGCCGACTTCACTGGGGCTGATAGCTTCACCTACCAAATCGATGATGGCAGCAATCCTGCAGTCACAGCTACGGTTAACGTTGATGTTACTGCTGCTAATGAATCTCCAGTAGCGGCAGACGATACTGCTACCACTGTAGAAAACACTGGGGTTGATATCAATGTCTTAGCTAATGACGTTGATCCTGACGGTGATGCGCTGACTGTAACCATTAACGAGCAAGGACTTAATGGCACAGTAACAGTTAATCAAGATAGCACGATTACCTATACTCCTAATAATGGTTTCATTGGGTTTGATCGCTTCACCTACCAGATCGATGATGGCACTAATCCTGCGGTCACAGCTACGGTTAACCTTGAAGTGACTCGTGTTAATGAATCTCCAGTAGTCACAAACACTAATAATAATAGTGCTACTACTGGGGCAAACACTCCAGTTACCCTTGATGTTCTCGCTAACTACTCTGATCCTGATGGGGATCCGCTAACTTTTGCAATTGTCAGCAATCCAAGCAACGGGACAGCAGCAGTCAATGATAATGGCACTCCCAATGATGCCACAGATGACTTTATTATCTATACGCCCAATGCCGACTTCACTGGCACTGATAGCTTGACCTTTGAGGTAAGCGATGGTAGTGGGGGCATTAACACAGACACTGTTAACTTCACCATTGAACAGACTACGCCTACGACGCCTCTAACTCAGAATGCCAATAATAGTTTTATGGTTAACGGCGACACCCTGCGATTTACTCTTACAGGTCGCGAACTTGGTGAAGTCAGTGAAATTGGAGCATTTGTTACTGATGATGCCCAAGGTACAATTGATGGCATTGCCCCTGGTCAGAGTGGTTATGTAGAAGCTGCTCTGTTCCGAGCTGAGACAATTTTCTCTGTTCTCCCTGACAGTTTAGGTAGTGCTCAACCCACCCGCATCATCGACACTTTTAACCCCGACGATAACGTGGTATTCTACGTGATTCAAGGTGGCTCTGTTGATGGGGTGCTAGCGGGACAGGATTCTACCTCCAACGTATTCTTCAGTGATCCTTCATTGAATAGCGATGGTCAGAACCATCTACAGGTCACTGACAATGGCAATGGTCAGTTAACCTTGGCCTTTGAAGATGGCAATGACTTTGACTACAATGATGCCACTGTGGTTGTCTCAGACGGTACAGGTTCCACGGCGCCACTGGGAACAGGCCCTAACGACATTCAAGGGATACTGGAACTGATCGATTTGACCGACGTGACTGGTACAGTTACTGGTAGTCTTGTGGTCAACAGTGAAGCTGAATTCAATAATACCGTTGGCTGGTATGTGGTTGATAATTTCAGTGGCACAGTTAACGGTTTAAATCCCGGTGATGCTGGTTATGCAGAAGCTGCAATCTCAAATCAGGTAAACTTAAGTGCTGGAGTATCCGGTGGGGTAATACTGGCTCCATTCCTGATTTCCGATGGTACAGCAGCGGAGTTCCTAGCTAATAATCCTTCTAATGCAGATCAAGAGGATTCCGACCTGAATGCCTACTTTGCTTACGTGGGGGCTAACCCAGATCAAGTTGACCACCTTCGCCTGGTAGGGGATAACACCTTTGCTTGGGAGGATGAGTTTGGTGGTGGTGACAAAGACTTCAACGATGTGGTAGTACAGGTTAACTTATTTGCCTAAGTGTTGCCTAAGTGTTGTCTTAGTGTTGTCTAACCAGACTGCGGACGCTTTTTTATAGTAGTAGGGTGGTTATTAAGGCACCCTAGAATTACTCCAGATTTTGGACTCAAGCAGATCTAGTCTACAAGCCTCAGTATCAACTGAGGTTTTTTTTTTTCATCCAATATTTTCACTGGTAAAATTAAAAAGCGAATAGCACTATAGAAATGCCATCGTAATGTATATGAACTCCTATCGTCAATTTCACCTAACCTTGGCAGCAGTTATCTTTCCGAGTTTATTCGGGTTTGGCTTATTGAACGCTGCGGTTGACCCTTACGGAGTCATAAATAGCCCAGAGTTACCCGGTCTAAATCAGTTAAAGCCTGAACAATTTAACCATGTCAGACTATTCAAGGCTATAGATGTTATTCGTAATGAACCCAAAATCGTTTTGTTAGGGTCATCACGAACTGACCTGGGACTTAACCCAAACCACCCAGGACTGAAACCAGGAAACTCCGGATACAATTTGGCACTAGTGGGTCCGAATATGTATGAAGTTAAACGTTATTTTGACCATGCTCTAACTAATCAACCGGATTTAAAAACCGTTGTGATTGGTATTGACTTATTCATGTTCAATGACTTGAAAACTAATGCTCCAGATTTTAAGGAAAGTCTGATTAATCAAAAAACTATTCCCCTGCAAGAGGTAATTAATTCGACCCTATCCCTAAACGCGCTTAATGCTAGTAGAGCCACTCTAAGTTCTAGTATCAATTCAAAGGCTTACTTTCTCTATGATGCCAATGGTAGGCGTTTTATTTATAACAATAAGCCCGATCAACCTTTACTAGGAAGGTTTAAGGACATGCTCAAGGGCTTAATGACCAGTGAGGGCTATTATAAAGAATATCGACTTTCCGCTAGTTTTTTGAATGATCTTCAAGACATTGTCGATACCTGTAAGGAAAAAGGGATAGAGCTAAAAGTATTTATATCACCATCCCATGCTACTCAATGGGAAAGTCTTCGGGTTACCGGACTGTGGCCAGTGTTTGAAGAATGGAAACGTCGGTTAGTGGAGATTACACCAGTGTGGGATTTCTCTGGGTATAACAGCATTACCACAGAAGCGATTAGGGAAGAGATGAAAAACTATTGGGATAGCTCTCATTATCGCGAGGAAGTTGGTGATCTAATCCTAAATCGCCTATTCAGTTATCAATCTCAGACTGTTCCAGAGGATTTTGGTGTTATAATGACACCAGAAAATGTTGAATCCCACCTCGGTAAAATCAGGAATAAGCGGAATTCATGGGCAGAGACTAATCCTGATCTAGTACAATTAGTGGAAGATTTAAACCAAAAATCTGAGATAGCGAGTCAGTAAGTTTCCTATACTTGGTGTGGTTTGGTAAGCATTCAGCTATCAGTATTCAGATATCAGCTATCAGCTATCAGCTTGTAGGGTGGGCAAAAAGCGATGCAGCGCGGTCTTGGGGAGGCAGCGCGGTCTTGGGGGTTCCCCCCGGAGACGAAACCTGATTACGTTGAGCCTTTATGGTTGGTCGGCTATGCAGAAAAGGGGTAAAACTTATTGATTAAGGCTCAACTGTCTTACGGTAACTTCTAACCATGAGCGACTGCCGTGGTTTCCCCCACTCGCTATTGCATCAAGACACATTTTGGTGAAAATGAGTCTTCTAGATAACATAACTTTGCCCACCCTACTTTAATTGGTATTTTTTTTACACGCAAGTCCCTAAGCTGAATGCTTAGCCGAAAGATTCAAGAGCTTTCCCTGGGCTGATTCTACAATCGCGTCTCGGATGAAGCAACTTGCTTGGATAATCTCTATTCCAATTAATTCTCCTGCTTCATTGAGTTCGGCGGTAATGTTGGGACTAATTTCGACACTACCTGCTTCTGGTTCATCAGACAGGGTAAGGTGAAGGATATCCTCTTGTTCAAAGTATGTCATATTGGCATTATTAATTAACTTATTCATTAATGGTAAATCTCCCAGTTCTTAAGCGGAATCTTAGTTGTTGACGGGTGGTACTATGGATAGTTACTGGAGTTATCAAATCACCACTGCGTTCATAAGGGATTATGACTAACTGATTGTCATGCTTGCCAACTGCGATTTGTCTGCCTGTGACGGTATCATAATATCTCTCTCCAGAAAATCTCAGGATTTCCTCGATCTTACCTAGGTCAAATCCCCTTAGTTCGGCTCGATACTGCAGATAATTTGACCAGACAATTTGTGGCATTTGTTAAAGGTTGCTGAAGTTTGAGTGGCGAGCGCAACTTCTATAATACACACAAGCAATCCCACTCCTTATTACAATATCTTTCAATTCTAACCAAAACGCGATCGCTTACGGTGGATAGTTCGTACCATCCTACAAATACCTCATCCTTAATATTTAATTCTTAATACTTAATACTTCTGATACCTATTTTCCAGTCAATTCAGCAATTTGTTTCAAATCCACATTGCCACCGCTGATAATGACACCAATCCGAGCATTGGGCATTTTAATGACCCCTTCAAGTAGGGCAGCAGCAGCTAAGGCACCAGTGGGCTCAACTACAATTTTGAGCCGTTCCCAGAGGAAAAACATGGTACGGATAATCGCAGCTTCCGATACAGTTACCATGTCATCAACGTAATTAAGGACTAGGGGAAAGGTAAGTTTGCCGAGGCTGGGAGTTCTGGCTCCGTCAGCAATGGTGTTGGGATTGTCAACAGTTTGGAGGATTTTGCTATGAAAGGAACGGGTGGCATCATCGGCTTGTGCTGGTTCTACACCAATCACACGGCAATTAGGATATAGGGTTTTGGTTGCGATCGCACATCCTGAGAGTAAGCCACCACCACCACAACACACCAGTAACAGATCCAGTGGACCGACTTGTTCTAGGAGTTCTTTGGCAGTAGTACCTTGTCCTGCAATGATATGGGGGTGATCGTAGGGAGGAATGATAGTGAGTTTGCGATCGCGTGATAACTCTTCGGCTAATGCTTCCCGTCTCAATTCAGCCCGATCATATAAAATGACGTCAGCACCGTAGCCACGGGTAGCGGCTTGCTTGACAGCTGGGGCATCTTTGGGCATAACTACAGTGGTGGGGATATCGAGGAGGGTGCCCGATAATGCGATCGCTTGGCCATGATTACCAGAAGAAAAGGTGAGAACCCCTCGCTGTTTTTGTTCTTCAGATAGTTGTGACAGAGCGTTATAAGCCCCTCGAAACTTAAAGGCACCAATACGTTGGAAGTTTTCGCATTTAAAGAAGACTTCAGCGTTGGTGAGCTGGTTGACAGTCCTGGAGGTATGGACTGGGGTTTGATGGGCATTGCCCGATAGGCGTTTAGCGGCAGCTTCTATGTCAGTGTAGGTTACGGGTAATGCTTGCAGTTCCATAGCAGTAGGGAGTCGGGAGTCGGGGAATCGGGAGTCGGGAGTTGGGAGTCGGGAGTCGGGAGTCGGGAGTCGGGAGTCGGGAGTCGGGAGTCGGGGTAAGAAACTTGAATGTACCTGAGAGGATATCTGAAAAGTTTTTTGATACTGAATTTTGCCCCCCTAGCCCCCCAACTTTGGGGGGAACAAGAGTCAATTGGCTTCTAAAAGTCCCCCAAAATTGGGGGATTTAGGGGGCTTGGATGTAGCAAATGATACTTCTCAGACAACCTCTGATCAATATAAGAAAAAGCCTTACTGACTTCTAAAATTTAAATTCTAAATTCTAAATTCTAAAATTTAAATTCTAAATTCTAAATTCTAAATTCTAAATTCTAAATTCTAAATTCTAAATTCTAAATTCTAAATTCTGAGATTACTTGACCAATTTTAGAGGATATGGTGAAGGTTTATCATACAGAACAATAAAACCACCAATAACCACCACCGCCAAGGCTGAGGGGACTAATGGTACCCAATACCCTTGTTTCAATAGACCTAAGCAGGATCCGTAGAGAATCGATAGAGCCAACAGCAACACACCCAAACGTATGGATGATTTACAGCGCCAACACACCAGACCAACCGTTAGGCACCAACCCCAAATCCACACTACTTCAGCCCATGCGGGCCAATCTTGTATCAGGGGTCGCTTATTTAAAACAGCACTGAGAATCTGACTTACCATGTGGGCATGGAGAATTACCCCTGGTGTTTTATCCTCTATATCATTCCCTTTACTATAGGGTGTAAAAAAATAATCCTCACGGCTGGGAGCAGTAACACCAATCAGAACAATTTTTCCCTTGAAGGCATCAGGATTGATCTTACCGTTTAGAACTTCAGAGAGAGTGACTTGGGGCACAAAATCCTCTGGAGATTTGTGAAAGCGGTAATTCAGCATGATTTGGTGTCCCGAATCATCCAGGTTATGATAACTGCCAGTATGCTTGGTTAACGATCTAAAGACTACATCACCTAGCTGTAAGTATTTTTTACCTTCTGTTTGATCTTCTGTGTATTTGGGAAAGATTTGCTTTGCGACTAGATACCGCATTGCCAACTGGGTACTCAGAGCATAAGAAGCACTACAAACTGATGTTGGATCAGGGTTAAAGGCCAACAGATGGCGACGAATCACCCCGTCTCGGTCAGCTACAACATCACTAAAGCCCAAGTTGTGTTTCGGAACTTCTGGCGGTGGTGAAATTCCTGGATCGTCTTCATTACTGGCTTTGCACACTGCAACCAAATTCTCGCTTTCCTGTAGGAGCGTTCCCAAATCTTGGTAGTCTGGCGCTACAGAAAAATCACGATGAATATCTAGGCCAATGACTTTGGCTTGAGAGGAATTAAGTATCTCTAACAGTTGTTTGAGTGATCGGTCTGATAAGGAGGTACCTAGTCTTAAATCCGACTGCTGAGCTTCAATATCTTTTTCAGTAACCTCTACCACTATCAGACGGGAATCGGGAAACTCCACTGGTCTTCGATTCATCAGGTGGTCGAAGGCTTTTAACTCCAAACCTTGCAGTAAACTGAGCTGCTGTATAACTATTAAGAAGCATGTAATTACCAAACTGCTCACTAATACCTTGACGAAGGTCAGCTTGCACTTACCCGGTAAGGGTGGAGGTGGAGGTGGAGGTGGAGGTGGAGGTGGAAGTGGAGGTGGTACCGGAACACTTTCCCTCAACTCTTCCCAAGTCGGTGGCTTGGCGGCGGGATTCTGACAAATTATCGGTAACCAAGTTGCACAAGGAAACTCATCTTCTATCCCTTGTAATCGTTCCCTAGCTTCCCGCACTGCTAAATAGAAAGACTGCCCCCCAGCAAAAGCGGTTAAAAAATATTTCAAAAATTCCTGTGAAACCCGGTCGGGTACCGGTTCTCGCATCACAATAATTTGGGGAATGTATAAATTAGCCAGATTCGAGGCTAAACCCAAGCCATCACAAGAATTGAAAATCGCTATTTTTAAGCCTTTTACAATTGCTCTGTTTAAGCCAAACTTTAACTGATTAATGGTTAAACTATCGGTTTTATTAATATAAATGTGACCCGTCTCTCCATCGTTTTTACTGGAACTATGTCCAGCAAAAAAGAGGATATCCCAGGATTGCTCCCAAAGGGCTTCATGGACTTGCTGGCGCTTGGGTTCTATAAGGAACGTGAGCTGAGCATCAGGTAATTGCTGTAGCAACTTCTGATCCGCTTCGGTATCAATACCAATACTATTGCCAATAATTGCTAAAATTCTCACCTTGGCGTGGGGCTTGGGATTTCCCTTGGCTGGTTCAAACTTTAAGGCACTTAAAGCAATTTCAGCCTTGGAATAGCGTTCCCAAAAATCCCACAGATGCCAGGGCAGTCGCCGTAAACAACTGTTCTCGGTTTGAATAATTAGACGGATTTCATCGGAGGGTGATAGTTGTTCGAGTAATTTCTCCTTAATCGGTCGAAATGGCTCTGAGGATAGCCAAGCATTTAAGCGATCGCCTAAGACTTGGGCAGCATTGTAGCACCGTTCCAGTTTAGATACATTCGTCACTTGTACCACTGATGCTTCTAGACGGGAACGTAACCCCAAACTGTGATAACTCGTTGTCCAACTTTGGCACGATTGCAGAATTTCAGGAGCAGGAGGTAGCCTGCCAGTGATTTCCAACAAGGGTCTTTTGCCCTCTTCCCAAATCTGTAAAGTGACTGGAAACCCTTTGTCAAAACAACCATCTCCTATCTTTAAGACAACTAATTTACCAATACTTCGCGTGTTATTGGTCATTGGTCATGGATCACTTGTGTTGCAGATGTGATTTGTCCCCTAATTTTACCTATTTATAGAGGTTTATATAAGTTTATAGAGGGTGTATCGGTGTCTTAGGATTGACCACTGAGTGATATCAAAACTGATATCAAACAAGACACCAGATAACCGATCTATTCCCGAAGGACTTTGAATTATAACGCTTTCAGTGGTGTGTCGATGGCTAAATTCGATAATTCCTAGATTGGCGGTAGGCCACACTATGGGATCAGATGGTAAAATCCTCAATAATCCTGGCATCGCCAAGAGCAACTTCGACACTAAATTGCTCTCCTGGTACACCACTAAACTGCAATTGAATGTAATTATCGATTTGTCTGGCTTGGGCTTCAAGAAAAACTGTTCCGGATGCATCCAGCACAGTGAGGGTGAGGTTGGCAGGCAAATAGGTTTTACTGCCGGTGGGATATACCTTGAGGCGAATATTTTGCTTGAGTTCAGATTCTGGCACAAGTTCCACCACCAAAGCCACGGGGGAACCAGCTAGCAATAGCCCTAAGTCGATTAACTTAGCCCGCCTAATGCCCACATCAAGATTTTCCTCTAGGGGTAACGCCTCAGTTGAGTCTAGACCAGCAGAGCGGAAAGCGAAAATTGGTTCGGGTGGGTTTAACAAGTTTTCCAAGCTTTCGAGAGTTTGCCAACCAGTTTCAACCACATTGTCTAACCATTGACTCAAGTTTACCCTTGTTCTGTGGGCAACAGCAGCAGGCTTGGCGGTTACCTGTGTCATGGGTGGATGAAAGCGATCGATTAAATCGTCAACAGGTCGTAGTTGACTAATGGGTAACTCTTCGGTATCAGCAGTTGGAGTAAATCCCAACACTGTTCCCTCCAAGGATTGTTCATCAATCTGAACAACTACATACCCAATTCGATCAGACCAAACTTCCGGGGGAATATGGCAGACGGAATCTTGGGATTTGATTGCTCGGCATTCGATACGACCGATACCAGATATTTCCAAGTCTGCCACATTAGCTAACAGGCGTATGATAGGGTTCCAGCTGTCTGAGGCTTTTAAATCTGTAGGCATCCCCATCATTTGCATGTAATCATTGACAACCAACACAGCCAAGGTGTTGAGTCGAACTTGCTCAGCTTTTTGAGGGGTAGGCTGCTGCCTAGCAAATTGCTCAGCACTCCTGCGTGCATTGTGAGTAATGGGCAGAGGAAGGGCAAATTGTTCTAGGTTATGGGTGCTGTAGGTCATAGGAATTGTGTTTCTGTACTGATGTGAACACCTTGACTGGGGCAGGTTAGTTAAGGTAAGTCTTTTTAAGGAACCTCCTATTATAGATATCCTTCCGATTCTCCAAATTTACGCAAACGGGGCAAACATTGTCGCTGATAAAAGCTACTTAATGTAGAAATTGATACATTAAACTCTTCTGATAGGGTTTTCCAGCTAGTTTCTGGAGGCAAGCGCCGCCAAATTAAGATTTGGCAGGTGACCTCTGGATGACCTTTAATATGGGTAGTGCGTAGATCACTATCAACAGCCGCCGTTTCCACCCATTCCCTTATATCTTCGAGTAACGTAGGTACGTCCGGTGGAGCTGCCACACTATTGAGCGGGTCAAGGTTTTCACCATTTTTAGCCTTGCTAGGAGATGCTCTCTTAAATTGTCCGTCTATGGTCTTGATGCGAAAGTCTTGGAGTCGTTTCTTCAAGTAGAAATTGAGCCAAGTGACCACACTGCCACGGCTAGAGTCGTAGGGATTACCGGTTTTGCCTTCGCAAATATTCTGGCAAAAGTAAATCCAGGTTTGTTGGAGTGCGTCTTGATAGTAGGGACTATGTTCTTGCCAAAGTTTCTTACTGATTAAACGAATAATTTTTGTTAAGTTTCTTTGACGGTGAGCGCTTCCAGGTGGATGACTACATGCTGCCGTCACTAGCTGGTTGAGCTGCTCATAGAGTTGAGTCATAATGCGTCCGCTCCGCCTTTGCTGATATTGCCTTTTTCCGAAAATACTATGTTCACATCAGTATGTATATCTTAGGTCGGGTCAGCTTCAGGTCTGTAATGTGAACTACTCCAGGATACTCGGAGTTTTGGTTAAGACTAAGCCAGTATTGATCTATTGACAGTTTAGGTATGATGTGTTAAAAACTAGAAACTAGAAACTAGAAACTAGGCTTAACTATCTAACATCTAACATCTAATATTTAAAACTTATTGTTTAATAACCAAAAGCTAGCAGTTATTAAATTAAGCATTAAGTATAAAATACAACACTACAATTAAAATTAAATTTCAACACCTATAGCAGAGAAAGAGTTGGTTAGGACAAAAGTCGCAAAGCATTATCGATAGCATTCTGTAAACCATCAAATTGATCAAGAGTTTTTCTCAAATGGTGTTTGAGTCTTGCCCAAAATTTCTCAATTTTATTAAGATCAGGTGAATAAGGGGGCAAAAATACCAGTTCACATCCTGCCATTTCAATTAATTTTTTGATCTGAGCCGATTTGTGAAAACTCGCCTGATCCATAATCACTATTTGTCCAGGTAATAACTCGGGTACTAGGAAAAATTCTACCCACATCTTAATTAGTTCAGTGTTGCAGTATCCAGTAAAAGTTATCGGAGCAATTATTTGACGACAACATGAAGCAGCTACCAGGCTTATGCGTTCTGTTTTATGTCCCAATTTTAGATCGTAGTATCGTTGATATTTCTCACACCAACCGTAGGGATAATCTTCTGTATCATCGACTCCTGCTTCATCGACGTAAACGAATCTCTGGTAAGCATATTGACTGATATAGTTAAGAAACTCGGCTCGTTGTTCATCATTTCTTTCTCTGTACCCGTAAGTTTTTTTTTTCTCGTAAAACCAATGCGCTTTAAAGCTTTACCTATAGTAATACGACTAATTTTTTCTGGCCATTTTTCGGCCATCTGTTGTTGAGTTCTGCCACCATTTATGCACGCAAATTGGCGAAATTCCTCTAAGTTTTGAATTTTTGGGGCAGGTCCTCTACTATAGTTTCGCTTTGCTTTAAAGCTTCCCGTTTCAGCCCTGGCTTTTAGCCACAAGTCTAATGTATTTCGACTAATACCCAACATTCGGCAGATATGGCTTTTTTTCTCACCACGATCTACGGCGGCAATCGCCTTTTCTCTAAAATCATCGCTATAGGGTGATGGCATTTGTCCTCCTTACTAACGGGAGCAGGTCTTGGGTTGCAGAACAGATCAAGTATGTACCATATGAGCTTGCTTATACCCATGAGGGGACTAGAGATTTAGTACTAATGTTGCTGCATAAGTGACATCCTCCCCTTACTAACTTACGCGCCTCCTCTATTATGTCCTAACTATCCCTTTCTTTGCTATAACACCTAATACCTAACACCCAAGCTAAGCAGTGATGTTTCCCAATTGCCAGAAATTTTTGATCAAATTTTCGGGAATCTCTGGAAGACACCTTGTAGTAAGTAAGTAACGTAGCTTTACTAGAGCTTGTCAAACATCTTGGACAGTTTTTGACATATGCCTCTAGGATTTCCTCCCAGTTGATGTACAGTAGCGGTTGTAGCAATAGTTGCAGCCGCTTTTTTTTTGGAGGGTAATGGGTAATGGGAATTAGGGATTGGGGATTGGGGATTGGGGTAACCCAACCACAGTAGGTTCTGGCAGTGCGCCTTGCATCTTGCCTAACCACTCAATCAGGCTCTCTAGCTGTTTGTTGGTCTTGACCAGACCTAAACCACGAACCGTAACTTTACCAGGAGAATAGACAAAACGCGATCGCAAATGTTGGGGGAGGTTCTCTTGGAGTAACTTCCAGGCTGGTTCCTCCATGGGTGTTTCTAGGATAATGTGTTGTTTACCCTCTGGTCGAATTCGGGAAAATCCCAAAGACTTCCCTAACTGTTTTAGTTCCATCACCCGCAGTAATTGCTCTGCTACAGAGGGAATTGGACCATAGCGATCGCTCCAAGCTGCTGCGATCTGTGCTAACTCTTTCTGGGACCCTGCTGCAGCTACTGCTCGATAAGCACTAATTTTTTGGTCTAAATCTGGAATATAGTCAGCGGGAATAAAGGCTGTGATCTGAATGTCAATCTGGGTATCATCTACTTGAGGAATTTCTTGCCCTTGAATTTCCTTTATCGCTTCTTGCAGCATTTCCATGTAGAGGTCAAAGCCAATCGCTTCCATCTGACCGGATTGTTCTACACCTAGGAGATTCCCCACCCCTCGAATTTCCATATCCCTGGTGGCTAACAGATACCCTGACCCGAGTTGAGTGAACTCCTGAATTGCTCGTAAACGTTTCTTGGCTGCTTCTGAGAGTACCTTCTGGTTCGGATAAAGTAACCAAGCGTGGGCTTGAATCCCCGCCCGACCTACTCTTCCTCGCAATTGGTAGAGTTGGGCAAGACCAAATTTGTGAGCATCTTCGATCACAATGGTGTTTACTCTAGGAATATCTAGCCCAGATTCAATAATCGTAGTACACACGAGGATATCTGCCTCACCGTTGCTAAAGGTGAGCATAATTGACTCTAATTCCGCTGGGTCGAGCTGACCGTGAGCAATGGCGATTCTCGCCTCAAGGATCATTTCCCTGAGTTCCGCAGCAACTTCTTCAATCCCTTCAACCCGAGGTACGACATAGAATACCTGACCACCTCGGTCAAGTTCCATACGAATGGCGGTGCGGACAGCTTCTGGTTTATAGGGCGATAAGTGGGTTTTAATGGGACGCCGTAAGGGGGGTGGTGTAGTAATCAAACTCATTTCTCGTACCCCCGATAAGGACATATAGAGGGTACGGGGAATGGGAGTAGCGCTGAGGGTCAATACATCTACCTGAGTTTTGAAAGATTTAATTTTTTCCTTTTGGTTAACACCAAACCGCTGTTCTTCATCTATCACCAGCAGCCCTAACTCTCGAAAAGTTACACTCTTGCCCAGCAACTGATGAGTACCTACCACCACATCTAACTCCCCAGTTTTAAGGCGTTGGAGAATATCACGCCTTTCCTGGGGGGTACGAAAGCGGTTGAGTAGACCGACATTGATGGGGTAGGGAGAAAACCGTTCTTTGATGGTATGATAATGCTGCTGAGTCAGGATAGTGGTCGGGGCAAGGAAAGCTACTTGCTTGTTAGAGGTCACAGCTTTAAAAATAGCCCGAATTGCCACTTCTGTTTTACCAAACCCCACATCCCCACAAACTAAGCGATCCATAGGGCGATCGCTCTCTAAATCCCGCTTCACATCCTGTATCGCCTTGAGTTGGTCAGGAGTAGGTTGGTAGGGGAAAGAATCTTCTAATTCCTGCTGCCAAGGGGAATCCGCTGGAAAGCAATAACCAGACTGCTGTGCTCGCTGGGCATAGAGCTTCAGCAAATCTACCGCTACTTTCTTAATACTTTTACGGACACGATTTTTGGTTTTCTCCCAGGTTTTACCAGACATCTTGTGGAGTTGAGGCAAACCGGTACCTGTATGTCGAAACCGAGATAGTACCCCCAACTGATCCGCTGCCACCCGGAGCAAACCATCAGCGTACTTGATCACCAAATACTCGCGAGTTTCATTATTTATGCTTAATTTTTCCAGCTTGAGGAACTGACCGATCCCATGATTCTTGTGAACTACATAATCCCCTGGACGTAGCTTATTGGGGTCAACCTGTTGGGAGGCAGCACGGCGGCGCTTACGGATATAACTGGGAGTTGCCAAGGTATGCTGCCCAAAGAACTCCCGGTCAGTCACAACCACGATCCGGTAAGTAGGGAGGATAAATCCCTCTAGTTCTGCTAAGCCCGAATACTTGACCGCTACCGCTGTCCTCTGGATATTTAATTTTTCAATAGCTGGGTAATCTCGAGGGTTGGGGACAAACTGGGCAGGACAATCATGTTCTTGGAGCAGGGCAACAGAACGACTAGGTTGGGCAGAAACCAGCCAAATAGAGAAACGGCGATCGCTTTGCTCTCGCAGTACTTCCGCTAGTTTGGCAAACTGGTGGGGTGTTACTGGTACAGAGCGGCTAGCCAGATTAACAGCATTTTGAGTAGTTTCTTCTACCAATTCTGATAAATACAGGATTGGAGTCGCAGCAGGAGTTGAAGGTTGTTCGCGAACAACCTGGAACTGGTTAACCTTCAACTCTAGAGCATGATCAAAATAACGATGGAGAGAGGGCAGGGAATGATTCAGTTCCTCTAATTGTTCTTCGGCATGTTCCACCCAGCGATCGCAATGGGCAGCACACTGTTCTGGTTCATCAATGACAATTAAAGTATTTTCTGGCAGGTAATCTAGTAGAGAGGCTGGCTGGTCAAAGGCAATACCCAAGAAACGGCGGCTACCCTCTAAAGACTGACCTCCCTCGAAAGATTCTTGCTCCTGAGGTGAGAGATAAGATTGGATTAGTTCAGCCTTTGAGGTTCTCAGCACTTGGCTAATAATGTGACCAAAATCCGTGGGGGTCAGCACGATGCCGTCAATTTTATCCAGGGAACGCTGGGTTGCGGGGTCAAACTCCCGCAACTGCTCTAACTCATCCCCGAACCATTCCAGCCGCACTGGCAATTCTAAAGCTACGGGGAAAACATCTACAATATCACCGCGCCGACTCCACTGACCTTCTGTTTCCACTAGGGGAACCCGTTCATAACCCAGCTGTGCTAACTTTTTATCAAGGTTTTTCCCATCCCAAGTCATGCCCTGGTTAAGGGTAAGGCAGTAGGGCTTAAAGGCATCGACAGGGGGCAAGTGGGGTTGGAGTGCTGCTTGAGTGGCCACAATAGCCATCCGATCAGTTGAAGAAGGTTGAACCAACGAAGGTTGTAAGTCAGAACTTTCAACTGGCAACCTGTCAACCTTCAGGCTTTCGACCAAATCTGCCAATACTTGCATTTGTCCCCAGGTCATTTCCGACTCTGGGTCAAAGGGTTCATAGGGGGATGCTTCTGAGGTGGGGTATAAGTGGACTGTATCCCAACCCATGGCTTCCAGTTGGGTTGCCCAGCGACTTGCTTCTTCTAGGGTGCTACAGACTACGAATAGGAGGCGTTGGTCTGCCTTGGCCAGGGCTGATGCTACTAATCCCTTTGGCAAACGGGGAATACCATTCAGAGATAGATACTGTTGGCGATTTAGTTTCGTGAGTAGTTCACTGGTGAGAGGGGAGTGCTCTAGTGTCCGAATGATCGAGGAAAGTGCCATTAGTTCAGTGGGTACTTGACAATAGGGCTTCCAGGATAGCTGTTTCTCTCATTTTACTAGGAATAGCACTGCCTGGGAAAAATTGACTGTTGTTGAATAGGTTAACTTATCTCATTAGTGGCCTTACCACTGGATGCAGGAGTGTTTCCAAATCCGTCGGTCTAGATTAATTGATATTGAATAAGCCAAAATCCTGTTTAGGTAAAGGATTCGGCTATAACAGTTTCAGGGGTGACGACTTGATCGGAAGACTAATCTTTAGAAGATTTAATTTTCCTAGGTTAGATTAAACAGATATTGCCGAGCAAAATTCCCCTTAATTTCTAGACAAAATAACAAATATCTACCGATAAGAAATACATTACTGACTCAAGCAGCAATAATGGATAATACTGACTTGAATAACTTGAATAATAAAACTCCTCAGGTTCTCGTGGTTGATGATGAGAAGATCACACGCTTGGTGCTACGTCGTAGCTTGACAAAGGAAGGATATAAAGTCATTGAAGCTAGCAACGGTGAGCAATGTCTGAATATCTGTAAGGATAAATTGCCAGACATTGTGCTTTTAGATGCCAGAATGCCCATCATTGATGGGTTTACCTGCTGTGCTAAATTGAAGGATAACTTTGGTTCCGAATGTCCTCCTATACTAATGATTACAGGCCTCAATGATGCGGACTCTGTAGAACGAGGGTTTGAAGCCGGTGTGACAGATTATATAACTAAGCCAATTCACTGGGCCGTTTTGCGACGAAGAGTACGTCGTTTGATTGAATCAAGTTGGACAATGACACAGTTAAAAATTGCCAATAAAGAGTTGGCACGCCTCGCTACTATTGATGGCTTAACCCAAGTTGCAAACCGCCGAGCCTTTGACGAGTATTTTAACAACGAATGGTATCGACTGGCACGGGAAGAAAAACCATTGTCTTTAGTTTTGTGTGACATTGATTTTTTTAAGCTTTACAATGACACTTATGGACACCAATCAGGAGATGAGTGTCTTAAACAAGTTGCTCAAATCCTTGGTAAATCAGCAAAGCGTCCAGCCGATCTCGTCGCTCGCTATGGAGGTGAGGAATTTGTGGTAATGTTGCCGAGTACTGATATACAAGGCGCTATTCAGGTAGCAGAGACAATTGAAACTAAACTCTACAAACAGGCGATCCCTCATTCGGGTTCTCTGGTGAGTGACATTGTTACCGTCAGCCTGGGGGGTGCTAGTACGATTCCCACAGTAAAATCGTCCCCAGAACATTTATTTGCTGAGGCTGATAAAGCCCTATATCAGGCAAAAATGGCCGGAAGAAATCGCCTATTTTATGTTAACTACTAATTAAAATTTTAGGATTAATTATACTTAAAATAGTCTTGACGCCAACTAGCATCTTTTCTACGATCAGTGGGCAATTCTAACACTCTAATGCCTTGGCTAGGAAGTGGGTTTAAAGCTTCCTTGAGCTGCTGCCATGATTGAATCAGCTGGTGCTCTACTCCATAACTCAGACACAACTGATAAAAATTGACATCTTGGGGTGTGGCAAAGAATTCTTCAAAGGGTGGGTCAAATTTGGCAATGGGCAACATCTCGAAAATGCCACCACCATTGTTATTAATTAAGATAATGGTTAAATGACCAACAAACTTGTTTTTAATTAGGAAACCATTGGTGTCATGCAAAAATGCTAAGTCACCCGTTAGCATCACACTGCTTTGATTACGATGAGCAATACCTAAAGCTGTTGATAAGGTACCATCAATCCCATTAGCGCCCCGATTAAACCAAGGTCGAATCCTGGTGTTACCAGGTTTCCAAAAGAACTCCACATCTCTGACTGGCATACTGTTAGCAATAAATAGAGGTGTTTCCGGTGGTAGACATTGGGAGAGTAACCAAGCTGCTTTTCCTTCAAACAACTGACTCATGCTAGTCATTGTTTGGTCAACCTTTGCCCTGACCTTCCCTTCAGCCTCACACCACTTTTGTAGGTTATCAGGTTGCAGGTTATCAGGTTGCAGGTTATCAGCTTGCAGGTTATCAGCTTGCAGGTTATCAGCTTGCAGGTTATCAGCTTGCAGGTTATCAGCTTGCAGGTTAGAACCGTCAACCTTCAACCTTTCAACCTTCAACAGTTGAGAGCTGTCAACCGTCAACCTGTCAACCTTCAACTTGTCAACCTTCAACTGGTTAACTTTCAACTCCTTTACCCATATCCCCAGTTGTTCTACACTCATCCGCAGATGAGTTGTTTTGCCATGGAGGGGGTCGAGGTTGTGGTGGCTAGGGTCAATCACCCAACGTCGCGGTTGACATTTATCCAACCAAGCACGCAATTCTTTGCTAATCGGTAGTTCACCGATGTGAATAACCATTTTGGGTTTTAGCTGTTGCGCTAATCGTGGATTACGCAGGATCAAGTCATAGGTGGAAATTAGATCTCGGTTGAGGTCGCAATAGTTTCTTACCGGTGAGAGCCCTTCTGCTAATACAGGCCATCTTAAGGTTTTGGACAAGGATGCGATCGCATTACAATAGTCTTTCGGATTTTGGGGTTGAGCTGGACCAGCGATAATTATTCCTTCCTGGGATTCTTGCCACTGTTGTATGACTTTAACGATTCCAGGTTGCAGGTTATAAGTTGTAGGTTGCAGGTTGTCAGTTACAGCTTGCTCCTGACAGTGAGCGAAGAATTCTTCTGGTTGTAATTGGGATTTTAATGGGTTAGTAGTTGTGTCGGGAATAGGTGGGAGGGGGTCACGGAAAGGTAGATTTAAGTGTACTGGACCAGGGGTAGGAAAATGTGTTAGTGGAGTGCTGCCAAAGGAGGCTCGCTCCCAAGCATGAACTACGGTTTGCCGTAGATAACGGAGCATACTGATATCAGCTTGAGGGACCGCTAGGGTACTTTGCCAGTTGGGATAGTTGCCGTATAATTTGATTTGGTCAATGGTTTGTCCGGAATGACAATCTTGGAGTTCTGGGGGACGGTCAGCAGTCAATACCAATAGTGGTACTCGGCTTTCTCTGGCTTCAATCACAGCGGGATAGAAATTAGCCCCAGCTGTGCCAGAGGTACAAACCAGTACAACTGGTTTTCCCGATTGTCGAGCAATGCCTAAGGCGAAAAAGCTGGCTGAACGTTCATCTAGAACTGGAATCGCCTCGATCTGTGGGTGTTGAGCAAACGCAACAGTTAGAGGGGTTGAGCGTGACCCTGGACAGATGATTGCTGTGGTCAATCCCAACCGCTGTAGGGTTTCTACCAGGATGGAAGCCCAGAGGCTATTGGTGTTGCGAAAATCAATAGGCATTCAGTTATCTTAATCAACATTTAATTTGAATATTCTAAATAATGTTGATTGGATTTTGTTGACGCTTGACCCTTGACTACCCTAATCCCTAATCCCTACTCCCTACTCCCTACTCCCTACTCCCTACTCCCTAAAAAAAATCTCTGACATTTTTAACAAATTCATTGACATTCTCAAAATGAATGTTATGTCCACAATCAGCAATGACCTTTAACTGAGCTTCTGGACAAATTGTTACTATTTCTGAGTTAATTGATTTAAATTTATGATCATAGTCTCCGACTAGCAAAAGCAAAGGAACTTGATTATGTTGGAGTGATTCCCACAGAGATGGTTGGCATCCTGTACTCATATGACGCAGAGATTTAGCTAATGCCAGAGGATTATTTTGTTGTCGAATCTTGATCATCTGTTCAAAGTTAGGGTGCTGCTTGAGGGAGCTGAACAGAGGCTGATTGTACCAATTTGATAAGAAGGTCAATAAATCTCCAGTTTCCAATTTTTCGGCAATTTGCCAATCTCGTTGACGGCGTTTTAATTGTTCTGCTTGAGTCTTTAGCCCTGGAGATGCTGATTCGAGTACTACTTTTCTAAAACATTGGGGGAAATGAATGGTCATGTAGAGAGCCAATCGACCTCCCATAGAATACCCAACTAAAAAGCATGGTTCAAAGTTTAACTGCTCTAGTAAGTTCTTTAAGGCGTGAGCAGTCTTTGGCATGGTGTAACACTCATCCCCACCGAAAACTTTGGTTTTACCATGACCAGGTAAATCAACAGCTAGACAACAAAATTCCTCACAAAATAATGATATTGCTTCATCAAATTCCTGGCTGCTACCCATGAATCCATGGCAAAAAAGAATCCGTGGTTGCTCTCGGTTTCCTCTTAACTCATAGTTAAATTGATATCCCATTTATAGCAGTTATTAATTCGGTGAGGTACTTTATTTCTAGGTTTTAGGGAGCAGGGAATAGGGAATAGGGAATAGGGAATAGGGAATAGGGAATAGGGAGTAGGGAGTAGGGAGTAGGGAGTAGGGAGAATAAAATTGACTGTACCTCATAAGTACGACCAACGCTATATAGTACGATCAACGCTATATTATTGTTATAATTCATTATAACCAAATTATTTTAACTGATTAAACAGCAACGACCAATGAACACAGGGTTAAACTAAGGCTTTAAGAAGCACCATTAGCTTCAGGTTAATTTCTGCGAGTTCTTTATTGGGATCAGAGCCAGCAACAATTCCAGCACCAGCGTAGAGCCGAGCGTGATTACCTGCTATCAAAGCAGACCGAATCCCAACGATAAATTCACTATTGCCTTGATAATCTATCCATCCGAGGGGAGCAGCATACAGAGAACGGTCAAAGGTTTCGTAGTGTCGGATTTGCTCACAAGCAATTTTGGTAGGAACACCAGCCACTGCTGGAGTAGGATGCAGTTTCGCTATAATATCTAGGGGATTGACATCAGGTGGTAATGCTGCCTTAATCGGAGTCCATAAATGCTGGATATTCGAGAGTTTCAGCAGTTGGGGAGATGGCAAAAAATCCAGTTCCAAACCCAGTTGACAAAGACGTTGGATAATAAATTCACTCACTGCGTTATGTTCACGTCTCTCTTTTTCACTACTAAGTAATTGGTTCGCCAAATCCGCATCTTCAGCTGGGGTTTTACCTCGTGGAGCAGACCCTGCTAAAGCATCCGTCACTAACTGATGGTCGTAAATACTAATCAGACGTTCAGGACTAGCGCCAATAAAGTTTTTGCCTTTGCCGTTACTGATGGAAAAAATATAGCAATCTGGATAGTTATGGCGCAAATTGTCTAGAGAATCTACCAGATTAAAGGGTATTGGTGAGACTACATCCACGGCTTGGGAAAGGACAATTTTGCTAAATTGATTGGCTTGGATAGATTTTAAGGCTGATGAAACCGATAACTTGAAGTCTTTGGCTTTTTTTGAATCTTGCTTGAGAAATTGATGATGGTTAGCCTTACCAGTAAAACAGTAGAGCAGACGACCAGAAGAGGTGATTAGATTGAACTGCCGACCTAGGCTTTCGACCAGCCAATCCAGATTAACTTGAGAATTTATTTCAAGATTAGCCACTACTACACATCGGCTTTGACAAAGTGAAATTTGCCAGCGAGGTAGAAAAATAGTGGCAGATGGGAAAGGATTGTTAGTATTAAGCTTGTCAGGAAAAAACGTAAAACTACAGAAAAAATGAGGTCCAGCAAATCGCTGCTCTATTTTACCACTAATTATGGTCTTAGCTAGACATGAGTCGATAAATCTTTGGGCTTTATAGAACCGTTGCTCACCAGCTAACTTAAGTTCAACAGCAGCATCAATAGCAACAATTGATTCTTGATTACTTCTATTTTCAAAATAGAAGTGTAGGGGCTCGGGCGTGGCGGCAAAAGGGGCAGCTCTATCCCGAATTGCCTGAAAAACGGCCAGTGGGTCGAGGGGGGGAATTTCTTGAGAAATACTGGCAATTTTGGCAATACCTTGTTTTTGAGATTTTTTCTGGCAGGCTAAGAGAAACTGATGTAACTCTTTAGCCTCATGAAAGAGGTGAGCAGGGCAGGGAATGACTGACATATATAGGCTTTCTTGAATTACAGGAGTGTTTACCTAAATGAACGACAACACTTGGCGATTGGCCTTGGCCTTTGGGCCACGCTACGCGAATGGCCACGCTGCGCGAACGCTCTTTACTACATATTTCTTAATTTGTATTTACATAACTTATTTAATTCACAGACTTTATAGTGACTAATGATCAATTATCAGCATGTTTGGCAATTAAGAAAAGCAGGGTAAGGGCAAAAATCAATAAATAGGCCGTCTAATTGTAACTATTGAAAAAGAATTGCAATAATTATGATAATCAAGGCTTACTATGGTCATAATCCTTGCTCTATTCTTGATGCAGTCGCTCATGGGGGGAACCCCCAAGACCGCGCTGCATCGCTATCACATTTTGGTTTAATTCTTCTTGGGCTTACCATAAAATTGCTCAGCATCATTTTTTTAATTTTAATGATCAGCCCTAGTTTTGGTAGGCAAAATGTTGGTAATCCAAACCAACATTTATTGGGTCATTAGTCAAGACGGAAATCAAGGGGATATTAGTATAGACAATCCCTGATTAATTTTTCCAACCTACTACAAATAAAAAGCTGCCCTTTTGGGTAGACACCACTTCAGTTTTGATGAAGCCTACTTCTCTTAAGAGGTTAACAATTTTATCGGTAGAGTAAAGAGGGGGAGCTTTAACTCCGCCAATCAATAAATCCATTATTTCTAATTCTGGCAAAAATGATGGTGAAGGAACCAAACTGTCAGTGGTAGGTTCCAGGATAATCACCATACCCTTTGGTCTTAAAACCTGAAAAGATTTTTTGATAAACTGGCTACCATAATCGCTGTAGGACAATTTTCTAAATAAGAAGACAAGATCATATTCTTCTTTAGCACCCCACTGGTCAGACAAAGCATTTCCTTCGGCAGATATAATAATCTCTTCCGGACATTTAGGTAAAGGATACTTGCTTAAAAGTCGATCTAAAAAATTAATTTGATTTTCCAAGCCTGCCAGCACAAAGTCTACATCAGTTTTGCGTTCCAGTAGCTTGCCTATAAAGGTAATACCCACTTCGCCAGTAATAATTCTCTTAACCTGATCAAGAGGAATTTTAGTGAACAATTCTCGGGAGGGTTCTTTCAGATATTCGTTAGCAAATGCATAGTACTCATAAAGGGTTTCATCATTACCATTAAACAAATCCATCTGCTGATTTGAGCTGCCGGTTTGGATAGTTAAGTTTAATGATAACCAGGATGACCATGTCTGAGAGACTAGATTGTAATAATCTCCCAAATAACTTGGACTTTCTCTAACTAAGTAATTCTTAGTCATTTGGGTATTAACATAGCCAAAACCTTGATTATGATTATTTTGGCTAATTTTGAGATAACCAAGACTCTCCAAAACCCTCAGCAATCGCTCAGTTGATATCAAATTAAGATTCAAATCCCTGGCTACTAAATTAGCATAAACTCCGGGATGCTTGTGCAGATAATCAAAAACACCAAGTTTCACAGCTGACATAATAATTGCAGTGCGTTGGAAACTGGTGGCATCTGCCAGCATTTCTGCTCTTTCTAAGAGTCTGATTCGATTACCAATAAGTTTGCTTAAGGTATTGATAGTTTCTGGGAAATACTTTTTGATTGCCAAGGCTAAGCCTACCAATTTAGATGGCAGTCCAAATCTTTGCTGTTTCGACTTGATCTCTAGAGTATCCCTTTCTAGCACTTTTACATTACTGGTCATACTTTTTAGTCATACTTTTTAGGATTGATTACAAGACTTACAGGGTGCGTTATTAACGCACCCTACTACTTATAGAGTTTGGGGTTCAGTTTTGCGTAAGTCCTATAGTAATAGTAGTTTTTTTATCACTTTAGTTAAAAATTTGTCAATAAAATTTACATAAATTGACGTATTATCAATTCACTACCTTGCTTGGGATTAATGGTATTCTGCTAGTCAGCCCCTTAACACCGTTGAAGACCGTTGACCCAAAGCTTGAACAGTCCCAGCAGTATTGGTTGATGGTGTGACGGTCAGTCTAGCACGACTTGCATTCATATTCCGGGACTATTATGACAACAAACACAATTAAAATTCCTAGCTCCAAACGGAAACTGTGGCTAGCAGCCATCAAGCCCCCCATGTATAGCGTGGCAATTATCTATGTTTGGGTGGCAGCTGCTGTGGCATGGTTTGAGACCAATCACCTCAATTGGACGATATTTTTGACATTTGTCAGTGCTTCGATTCTGATTCTGGCTTGGGAGAATCTGAGTAACGATGTGTTTGACTCTGAGACTGGGATTGATAAAAACAAAGCTCACTCGATAGTGAACCTGACGGGAAACAAATCCTTGATTTTTTGGCTAGGGAACCTGTGTTTAGGACTGGGTATCCTTGGCATGCTACTGATCTGCTGGTGGCAGCAAGACTTAACGGTGATGGGATTACTACTGCTATGCTGCAGCCTTGGCTATATCTACCAAGGACCTCCGTTTCGCCTGGGCTACCAAGGTCTAGGAGAGATTCTGGCCTTTTTGAGCTTTGGTCCGTTAGGCATGTCAGCTGCCTACTACAGTCAAACCCAGAGTTGGTCTGTCACTAACCTGGCGGCATCGATAATTGTGGGTCTTGGGACTATGTTAATTCTATTTTGCTCCCATTTTCACCAAGTAAAGGATGATATAGCAGCTGGGAAGCGATCGCCTATGGTTCGCCTTGGCACCAAACGGGGTGCTCAACTGTTGCCCTGGATTTGTGGTAGCCTATTCGCTGCTACTGGTGGGTTTGTGCTCATGGGGCTATTCCCCATATGGACATTACTCAGTTTGGTGGGATTGCCCTTTGCTATCAAGCTTTGCCGCCATGTTAACGCTAATTACAACCAACCGCAAAAGGTAAGTAATTGTAAGTTTATTGCCGTAGCGCTACATTTTTGGAGTGGACTCTTGTTGGGTGTCGGTTTCTTAATTAACCTTAATTAAGGGAATTAACTTACGAGGGGGCTTGGGGGAGCGATAAGTCCCGCACCGTAATCTCCGATTCGGTGTCGGGATACATGGACTCCCCCAGTATTTTTATCACCCCTTCTTGGGGTGATAAAAATACATCTAGCGATTTTGTGTATTCATGGTAGAATGATCTTCATGTTGATGATGAACTACCGATACCGCATTTATCCAACTGCTGACCAGCAAGCTCAAATGCTTGAATGGTTAGAGACTTGTCGCAAAGTCTACAACTATGCTTTGAGAGAGTTGAAAGACTGGTTGGCGAGTCGGAAGTGTGATGTGGATAGATGTTCGTTATCTAAGGAATATATCATCGGGGCGGATACTCCATTCCCTAGTTATCATCTTCAGCAAAACAATCTACCAAAGGCTAAAAAAGTCAACCCCCAACTCAAGAATGTACACTCTCAAGTTCTGCAAACAACCATTAGAAGATTGCACGATACCTGGGATGGGTTCCGTTCTCGTGGGTTTGGGTTTCCTAGATTCAAAAAGTGGGGTCAATTCAAGTCATTTCTGTATCCACAATTCAAAAAGAACCCGATCGGGAATGGCAGGATTGACCTTCCCAAGATTGGCAAAGTTGCCATCAACTTGCATCGACCAATTCCAGATGGATTTCAGGTCAAACAAGTCCGGGTGTTGTCTAGAGCCCGACATACTCAGTGGTATGTAGTGGTCACAATTGCCAAAGACGTAAAAATCCCAGACAATCCACCTTGCGGTCGTGGGATTGGGGTAGATCTCGGACTCGAAAAATTCTTGACAACATCTGACGGCTTTACAGTGGAACGCCCAAAGTTTTTCAAAGACCTCAAAGGCAAGCTGAAATTGCTGCAACGGAAGGCTGCGAGAAAACAGAAGCGTTCTAAGAATTGGGAAAAAGCACAAGTAAAAGTGGCAAGACTTCATCTAAAAATTGCCAATGCTCGCCAAGATTTCCATCTGAAAACTGCACATCTTTTGTGTGACCAAGCGGAAAGGATTTTTGCAGAGGATCTCAACACAGTTGGACTCAACAGAGGAATGCTCCGAAAAGAGTGCATTGATGCTTCTTTTGGACAGTTCCTCGACTTACTCAAGTGGGTTTGCTGGAAACGAGGGAATTACTTTGAACGAATAGACCCGAGAGGAACTAGTCAAACTTGCCCATTGTGTGGTGCAACTGTGCAAAAATCTCTCAGTGAAAGAGAGCATATTTGTCCTGAATGCAACTATCGTACCCACAGAGATCATGCAGCAGCTCAGGTGATCAGACTCAGAGGGTTAGAATTAGTACCCACGGACTGTGGGGAATGGAAACTGCCTGGTCATGGCGTACTGTCGGGTGAGCGCAATCTCATAGGCAAGTGCTGATCCAGGAATGCTCAGTTGTGAGACTGAGAAGCCCACGGCATAATCTTTGATTTGCCCTTGGGAGAAGTCACTTAACCTTAATTGAACGAATCATGTCAGACCAATCCCAGGCGATTCAGGGAATTTTTGATAATATCTCTTCTAACTATGACCAGCTAAATGACTGGATCAGTTGGGGTCAGCATCGAATTTGGAAGCTGATGACGGTTAAATGGGCTGAGCCTAAGCCAGGAGATACCTGTGTTGACCTGTGTTGTGGCAGTGGAGACCTGACTCGACTATTAGCCGAGAGAGTAGGCACTCTAGGAAAGGTGTATGGAGTAGATTTTGCTCCCCAGATGTTAGCGATCGCAAAACAAAAATCCTCTGAACCACACATTGACTGGGTAGAGGCGGATGTTTTAGATTTACCATTTGCTGACAATACCTTTGACGGAGCAACTATGGGATATGGATTACGTAATGTCGTAGATATCCCCAAGAGCCTAAAGGAAATTTACCGTATTCTTAAACCAGGGGCTAAAGCAGCAATTCTTGACTTTCACTTACCGTCTCAGGCTCTGTTTCGACAGTTTCAACAGTGGTATATGGAAACTATTGTTGTTCCCCTAGCCAGTCAGCAAGGACTTGAGGAAGAGTATGCCTATATCTGGCCTAGTGTACAGCGATTCCCCCGTGGTCCGGAGCAAGAATCTTTAGCACAGCAAGTAGGCTTTCGTGCAACTCACTACCCGATTGTTGGCGGAACCTTAGGAGTATTGGTATTAACTAAACCTAGAAGTGTTGAATAGGGAATCGGGAATCGGGAATCGGGAATCGGGAATCGGGAATCGGGAATCGGGAATCGGGAATCGGGAATCGGGAATCGGGAATCGGGATGTAAGCATTCAGCTATCAGCTATCAGCTCTCAGCTCTCAGCCGTCAGTGGTCAGCTCTCAGCCGTTAGGGGTCAGCTTATTTTATTCAAAAGCACCATCTGCGTGGCACAGGCTTTGGCCTTTGGCCACGCTGTGCGAACGACGCTGTGATAACCCATAAGTTGATCACTGAAAGCTGAAAGCTGAAAGCTGAAAGCTGAAAGCTGATAGCTGATAGCTGATAGCTGATAGCTGATAGCTGATAGCTGATAGCTGATAGCTGAGTGCTTACATAGGGATGCAGCCCAATAGCAATTAAAAATAGCAATTAGCAATTCATCAATGACCAATTATAAGTTCAAGTTTCACCCATACCAGCGTCCCTTTAAACATCCGTTGTCTACCAGTCATGGCCAATGGACAGTCAGAGAAGGTATCATTCTTAGCCTTAGTGATGAAATAGGGAACATTGGCTGGGGTGAAATTGCTCCTATCCCTTGGTTTGGTTCGGAAACTCTGGAACAAGCGTTAAATTTTTGCGAGCAATTACCTCAGGAGATTACTACAGAGGAGATTTTCGCCATTCCTGCTGAACTCCCCTGCTGTCAATTTGGGTTTGAATCTGCTTGGGAGCTAGTGATGGGCAAAGGACTTTCGACAAAGGACTTTGAACAAAGCAAACAACACTACAGTTACCTGTTGCCGAGTGATGAAACAGCAAAACAGTCCTGGGAAGCTCCCTGGAATCAGGGATACCGAAGCTTTAAATGGAAAATTGGTATTGCTCCGATTGAGGATGAAATCAAGATAGTTCAGGAGTTGGTTGAAGCAATACCTGCTTCTGCCCAATTGCGTTTGGATGCCAATGGGGGATTGACTAAACAAGAAGCTGATCAGTGGCTGATGGTATGTGAAACTATCGGAGCGGTTGAGTTTATCGAACAGCCGCTACCTCCAGAGCAGTTCGATGTGATGTTGGAGATGAGCCACAACTATTCCACTGCGATCGCATTGGATGAATCGGTGGCAACCCTTGACCAACTTGAACAGTGTTACCAGCGGGGATGGCGAGGAATTTTTGTGATTAAAGCTGCGATCGCAGGTTCTCGGAAACGACTACGGCAGTTTTGCGACACCTATCCGATTGATACCGTCTTTTCATCCGCCTTGGAAACTACCATTGGTCAACAAGCGGTCCTCCAGCTAGCAGCAGAACTCTCTGACTTCAAGCGCGCTGTAGGTTTTGGTGTCAACCATTGGTTTAATGAAGGTTTAAGGTTAGATGGTTGAAGGTTGGAATGTTGTTCGCGTAGCGTGGCCGAAAGGCCAAGGTTATTGGGTTGAAGGTTGGAATGTTGAAGGTTTGATGGTTGAAGGTTTGATGGTTGAAGGTTTGATGGTTGAAGGTTGGAATGTTGTTCGCGTAGCGTGGCCGAAAGGCCAAGGTTATTGGGTTTTAAGGTTATTGGGTGTTAAGGTTATTTGGTTAGATGGTTAAAGCGTTAAAGAGCAAATATCGGCAGGATTCATACGTCCAGCAGCCCCTAAGCTATGTCCAACAACGTTCTGGTGAACAATGGCTGATTGGCTATGACAGTCAGCAACTTAACCAACTCATTGAGCAATACTGTCAGCAATTCTCCCAACTTTCCCAGGAAAAAGCACCGAAAATTCTTTTAGTAGAGCAAAATCCTCTTAAATTTCTAGCCGCTTTCCTAGTTGCTGTTGCCACTAATTGTCATGTATTCTTAGGGAATCCCCACTGGGTAAAACCAGAATGGCAACAAGTCCTTAACCAAATCCATCCCGATATAATTATCGGAGAATTAGCCAGTATTATTGAGCCATCAAAACTCAATAATAAACACTCAACACTCAATAATCAATATTCAATAATCAATAATCAGCCTTCAGCACTCATTATGATTACCACAGGGGGCTCATCTGGCAAAATCCGCTTTGCCATTCACACTTGGGAAACCTTGATGGCATCAGTAGCAGGGTTTCATCAGTATTTTGGGAACAAGCCAGTGAATTCCTTTTGTGTCTTGCCTCTGTATCATGTCAGTGGTTTGATGCAGTTTATGCGATCGCTTACCACAGGCGGACGTATGGTAATTTTGCCCTTCAAAGCCTTGAAAGCTGGGGAAGGACGAGACATTGATCCCAAAGAATTTTTTATCTCTCTGGTACCCACTCAACTAGCCAAGCTCATCAACCAAGATGCGGCTGACTGGTTATCCCGCTTTCGGACAGTCTTGTTAGGGGGGGCTCCGGCTTGGGAATCCCTATTAACACAAGCAAGACAGTATCGTATTCCTTTAGCTCTTACCTATGGCATGACCGAAACCGCTTCTGGTGTAGTCACCCTTAAACCTGAGGATTTCCTCAGTGGTAACAGTGGTAACAATAGTTGTGGTCAGGTGTTACCCCATGCCAAGGTGACCATTCGCAATGGTAATGGAGAAATTCTCAAGGCTAATCAAACTGGTGTGATTACTATTGAGGCAAAGTCCTTATTCCATGGCTACTATAGCCCTAGCACAAATCTTGCCCTAGAGTCTGAGCTAAGTAAATTTCCCAACAGACTCCAAACGCTACAATCGGACGATTTAGGCTATTTCGATCAACAGGGTTACTTATATACTGTTGGCCGTCGCAGTAACAAAATTATTACCGGTGGTGAAAATGTGTTTCCCGCTGAGGTAGAACAGGTAATTCGTGGAACAGGGCTGGTTAGTGATGTTTGTGTGATTGGCTTACCCGATGACTATTGGGGTCAAGTGGTAACCGCTGTTTTTGTGCCTAGTTCCGATCAGGTTTCTGTTGCGATGGTGCAACATAAGGTAAATGGGAATTTGAGTAAATTCAAGTGTCCTAAGGATTGGGTGGCGGTAGAATCTTTGCCGCGCAATGGTCAAGGAAAATTGAATTATGAGCAGGTGAAAGTTATAGCGCGAGACTGTTTAAGTAATTGAAACTCAACGAAATCAATCAGGTCAAGGTAAATTGTTAGGCTGGGGATAAATGCGATCGCTTCTTGATGCAGTCGCGCTTTGGGTTAAACCCCCTGTTCCCTTACTGCATGCCTTTTGCCTTTTGCCTTTTGCCTTTTGCCTTTTGCCTTTTGCCTTTTGCCTTGCCCGTAGCGCTATAACTGCCTCAACCCATGACTGCCCTGAGTACAGCTATTTCACCCGAATCACTTGCAACTGAAGCCAAAATTCTTAGCTTTCGGCAAAAGAAGCCCCACAACGAACATGCGCAGCATGAGTGTGGGATGAATTTTGCACAGAGTCTTCTGGATAAGGGAGACGAGCTATAAAACTTCTGAGTACTGATGACTGAGACATTCCTCAACGTTGCTGCTTCTTGCTCCAACTGTCTTTTTTCAAAATCAGTAAGTCTAATTGTCATTTTTATTGTTTTCAATATGACTGGCGTTTTGACTAGCGGTATAGTATAATGATAGTAGGTCGATAAACAGTGAGGCAAGTATTATGAGAACTGCTTACCAATACCGATTAAGGTTAACCAAAAACCAAGAGGTCGAACTAGAGCGATGGTTGGATATGTTGCGCTGTCAATATAACTATTTGCTAGCCGATAGGTTTGCGTGGTATGAGCAAAACCGTTGTTCAATCAATGCTTGCCCGCTTGTTTGTCACCTTCCAGAACTTAGGGACAATCCTGATTACTACTCGCAAAAGCGAACTTTGCCTCAGCTCAAAAAGAATAGACCTTGGTACAAGGGCATCCATGCTCCTGTTTTACAGGATTGTGTCAAACGAGTAGATTTAGCCTTTAAAAGGTACCTAAAAGGGGATTCTAGTGGCAAACGAAGTGGAAGACCTAGATTCAAAGGCAAGAACAGATACCGGTCTTTGACTTTTTCGGCTTTTTCTAAGAATCCTGTTAATGGGAATCGGTTGAATCTCCCTAAGTTTGGATGGGTAAAAATGGTCTACCACAGGCCAATACCTACTGGATTTAAGATTAAAACAGCCACGGTAACCCGAAAAGCCGATGGTTATTACGTGACTCTGTCTCTCCAAGATGATACTGTTCCTAAGATAATTCCGATCGAAGAAGTGTCAAACCCCATCGGTATTGATATGGGGCTTAAGTCGTTTTTGATAAAGTCTGATGGAACTGATGTACCCATTCCACAGTATTACCGAAAGGCTCAAAAAAGACTTAAGAAAGTCCAGAAAGCTGTTAGCAGATCTAAGAAGGGCAGCAACAATAGAAAAAAGGCTGTAACCAAACTGGGAAAAGCTCATAAAAAAGTAGCAGATACCAGAAAAGACTTTCATTTCAAAACAGCCAAAGAACTACTAGATAATCATGATCTGGTGGCTCACGAAAAACTAAATATCAAAGGTCTAGCCAAGACCAAAATGGCTAAGTCGGTTCTAGATGCTGGGTGGGGTCAATTTCTGTCGATTTTATCAACCAAAGCCTTAAATGCTGGGTTGGTAACGAAAGCAGTAAATCCCAGGAATACTAGCCAGAACTGTTCTAACTGCGGGGAGAAAGTTCCCAAAAAACTAAAAGACCGCACCCATTCCTGTTCTCATTGTGGGTACACAGAAGACAGGGATGTAAATGCGGCTAAAAATATCTTGAAATTGGCGGTGGGGCATCCCGTCTGTAGTAAAGCTTACCGAGCATCCAAGGCGTTGGCCGGAGTTGGTAAGAAGCCCACACTGAACTTGTAAAAGTCAGTGTGGGAGTATGTCACTAGCGGTTATCCCTTAAGTATTGCGCCAATGATGGATCGCACTGACCGCCACTATCGCTATTTCATGCGCCAGATTACACGACGGACATTGCTCTACACCGAAATGGTCACCAGTGCAGCAATTCTTCATGGCGATCGCGAACGCTTGCTAGGGTTTTCCCCACAAGAGAAACCCCTAGTCTTACAA
This sequence comes from Moorena sp. SIO3E8, assembly GCF_010692445.1. Taxonomy (NCBI): domain Bacteria; kingdom Bacillati; phylum Cyanobacteriota; class Cyanophyceae; order Coleofasciculales; family Coleofasciculaceae; genus Moorena; species Moorena sp. SIO3E8. The sequence goes on from NZ_JAAHHM010000039.1 coordinate 43,393, forward strand.
GTTGGTGGTGACACTCCCAGTGAATTAGCTGAATGCGCCCGAATTGCTGAAGCTATGGACTATGACCAGATTAATCTCAACGTTGGTTGTCCCAGTAGTCGGGTGCAAAATGGCAATTTTGGAGCTTGTTTGATGGCGCAGCCTGAACAAGTAGCACGCTGTGTAGAGGCTATGGTTAAAGTAGTGAACATACCCGTTACTGTCAAGCACCGTATCGGTATTGATCACCTTGACCGCTATGAAGACATGGCTAATTTTGTTCGCATTGTCTCAGATGCCGGTTGTCAGCATTTTACTGTACATGCTCGCAAGGCTTGGCTACAGGGTTTGAGTCCAAAAGAGAATCGCAACGTCCCACCCTTACGTTACAGTGACGTCCATCGTCTCAAGCAGGAGTTACCTGACTTATTCGTGGAAATTAATGGTGGATTCACTAGTCTTGAACAAGTGCAAGAACAACGGGAGTATGTCGATGGGGTCATGATTGGGCGTGCAGCTTACGACAATCCCTATCTGTTTGCCAAAGCTGATTGTGATATCTATAGCGAGACAGTTATACCCCCAACTCGCCATCAGGTTGTCGAAGCTATGTTTTCCTATATTGATCACTGGGTAGCCAAGGGTTTTAAGCTTAACAAAATTACCAGACATATGCTGCAATTATTTGCAGGGCAACCAGGTAGTAGAGCTTGGAAACGTCATCTAACTGAAAATTCCTGCTTGGTTGGTGTTGGTTCTGATGTCGTTCGCGAAGCTTTAGCTAAAATTCCTTAGAGTAAGCATACAGCGGTCAGCGGTCAGCGGTCAGCTTTGTGGTAAGCATATGCGCTACGCGCACGCTGCGCGAACAGCCATCAGCTAATGCTTACGGTTTTTTATTGCCATATCTCACGTTTTATATTATTAAGTATATTTGTACTATTTTGCGATATAATAATCACAACTATAATAGTGGTATTGGCCAATTTAGGGACAAAATACTGGTCTAATCCAGATTTTATAGTTAAAAACCCGCCCATCATCCATAAGAAAATAACCATGAGATTTATCAGCCCCAAAACCGATTTTGCTTTTAAGAAAATCTTTGGTTCCTCTGAAAGTAAAGAAGTCCTAATTAGCTTTCTAAATGCTTTAATATATCAAGGAGAATCTAGGATAAATAACTTAGATATCATTGACCCATACAATGCTGGCTATACTACGGAGTTAAAGGATACCTACCTGGATGTCAAGGCGATTCTAAATGACGGCTCGACAGTAATTATTGAAATGCAAGTGTTAAATGTCCCGGCTTTTGATAAACGAGTAATCTATAATCTCGCCAAAACCTATGCCAATCAATTAAAATCTGGGCAAGGATATTATAAACTCAAGCCGGTGATTGCTTTAACGATTACCGACTTCACCATGTTTGAGGAAACCGACCGATACCTAACTCGTTTTGTATTTAAAGAAGACCAAGATAACTTTATCTACCGAAACCAACACCTAAGCATGGTGTTTGTGGAACTGCCGAAATTTTCCCGGGGTTTAGAAGACTTAGAAACGGCATCGGAGAAATGGATATATTTTATGAAGGAAGCCCCAAATTTAGAAGCAATTCCCGATACCTTATCAGAAATCCCGGAAATTGCTCAGGCGCTAACCATAGCTAATCAAGCGAATATGAGTAGAAAAGACTTGGAGGAATTACACAAACGAGAAGTATTTATGGAAGACCGCAAAGGTGAAATTCGTCAAGCTCTGGAAGAAGGCCGAGAAGAAGGGAAACTTGAAGGCCGGGAAGAAGGTAGATTATTAATGCAGGGACTTATATCCCGTCAACTGGAAGGCAAACTTGGTGCAATACCCTCAGAAATTATAGAAGGAATTCAACAATTATCTCTAGAACAATTAGAAGGTTTAGGAGTTGCTATGGCAGATTTTAGCACCAGCGTAGATTTGTCGAATTGGTTGCACGATAACCAATGATATAGCGCTACGCTTAGCGTAAGAAGTTAGAAGTCAGAAGTCAGAAGTCAGCTATGACTTTTCTATTCCCTGTTCCCTGTTCCCGTCTTGATGCAGTCGCTCATGGGGGAAACCCCCAAGACCGCGCTGCATCGCTGTTCCCTGTTCCCTTTTTGATACCAAATTGATAATTCCATTTAGAATTAACGCACCGATAACACCAACTGCCACATGAAATAGCACAAATACGACACTGTAAGTCAAGCAAGGTGTAACACCAGCGGTAGGGCAATCTAAGGATTGTTTCGGGTCGATAATAGACTCTACCGGTTTACCAGCGGTTTGGGAAGAAATACCACTAACCGCTAAACCAGTACCCACCAGGGCAATCCAACGTTCTAATCGTTTCTCCCGTTCTGCCTGGTCAATGTCTACTCGGGCTCGGATCGCACTAAGGGCTTGTTCCAGTAGTGCAGCACCATTCCCAAAATAGCCCAAATCTGATTGGATTTGTTCTTGAAAGAGGCGGCAATCATTGAAAAAAGTTTCTAAAAAGCTGAGGTCATCTTGGGGAAGTTTGCCGGAGATATCCCTCAGTTCTCGCTTATAGTTTTCAGCATTAATCGTAATTGTCAGTCGATAATGGTCTAAATCTCGGAGTAAGCGAGAGTAGTCTAATGCCTTTTGGGAAACTGATTTGATATCCTCCTTGAATTTGTCTAACTCTGCTTGACTCAAGCTTTGACTAGCTGGCCAGTGTTGAAAGGTTTGGTCAAAATACTGCTCAATGGTTTGATATTCCCTTTTAATTACCTGATAAACATCACGATTAAGCTGATAAGCACGGATGACTTTATTTCGATAACAAAATAGGTTAATAAAATTGGAATAGTAATCGATAAACTTATCACTAGCTTCTGGTTCCCAAAAAATCCAAACCAGGATATGACAGTATTTTTCTGGTTGACTAGGAACTCCGTATTCAAAAATCGGACTGCCGAATAATTCCCCTTCTTGATTGAAGTGAGGACAGGGAATTTGAGCAGGAATGAAAGCTCGCAAACACTCGTCAGCTAGTTTTCGTATTTCCTGGCGATGTTGCAGTAATTTCCAGGGCACCCAGCGTTTTTGTTCTGTATACCAAACTGTTAAGACCAGAGTTTGACCAATGGAACTGCTGATTTGCTCCGGCATCAAGCAGCCTGCTGGATTCAATTGTTTTAGAAAGCTGGAGGGCACTGCTTGGGTGCGTTGGGTCTGATTTTGCTCTAGTTCAGGACGGCGGAGGTTTAGGGCTAAGCCATAGGTATCTTGAATTCTGAGGGGAGTTGCAACTCCGGTAACAGCCAGGGAAGTATTATCTAGGGTAACATTACTCCCAAAGTGGAAAGCCACATCATCAGTAGTTTTATCCTTGAGCAGGTCTACTCGATATCCTGACTCTTCTTCAATTTCAAGCTGCTTAGTCACTCCAAATTTTTCAGAGATAATCTCGTTGCACTTGTCCCAGAGTAAGGTAGTTGGCTCACTAGTTTTTAGATGAAAGGCAAATAAATGGACATTAGGGGCATAGACTTTAGAGGTCATTGGTATAGCAAAGGGAACAGGGAACAGGGAACAGGGAGCAGGGAGCAGGGAGCAGGGAGCAGGGAGCAGGGAGCAGGGAGCAGGTAAGAGTGAAGTCCGAAATGATAAGAGGTAAAAAATTATGTGGGTGTTGCTTAATAATAGAATGATTTTAAGAGTTTATAGGTGGGCTTGACCTATTAAGAATTAAATTCGCCACGGGTCGCACCTGTAGAATGGGCATCTTGGTGGAACTGGCATCTTGGTAGAACGGGCATCTTGGTAGAACTGGCATCTTGCCAGTTTCATGCTTATTTTCGGGCGGGCAGGGCGAGCATGAATGGGCATCTTGGTGGAACGGGCATCTTGGTAGAACTGGCATCTTGGTAGAACTGGCATCTTGCCAGTTTCATGCTTATTTTCGAGCGGGCAGGATGCCCACTCTACTGGGATTCAATATTTTCGAGCGGGCAGGATGCCCACTCTACTGAGATATCCCGACTCCCTATTCCCTACTTCCTGTTCCCTGTTCCCTGTTCCCCGTTCCCTTTACTATTGAGTTGATCCTTCACCTGCTCACGCAGTTCCTGAAACCAATTATTAAGGCGATCCGGCTGAATAGGTGGAGTGGGAGGAACTTTGCCAAGCTCCTTTCTTTGTTTCTCAAATTCTCTGAGTTTATCCCTAATTGTAAGCCGTGCCTTGAACCAATTTCTGAGAATTGACTCAACGTTTTCTGGTGGGTTATTCTCCAAAAAGGCTAAGGTCTGATCTAAGTCCTGTAAGTCTTCGATAGAAAACACTTCTGGTTTGGTATCCAGGAATTCGGGAAATAGTATAAGTTTAAGGTCAGAAATCATGATTTTACTCTCCAATTACACAGAATGCTGCCCAATAGTAGGGGTTTTGGAAGGGTTGCTCATGGGGTTTAAACCAATCCAGTTCTGTTTCAATCTTTTCCATCAAAGAGTTGTCTAGGGGTAACTGCCTACTCCAGGCTAGCAACTGAGACTGGGTGCTATCCCGCAGCCAGAATTGGGCTTGATTAAGGGCAACTCCTAAAGCCATCTGCTCTCGCAGATTCTGATAAAATTTAATCATCAACAACGCTGTCGATAAATCGTTTACCATCCACAAGCTACTAACTACCGCTGGACTTCCGGCCACTAGGAAAGCACTGGGTAAACCAATGTATTCATCGCTGATGTTGGTGTAAATCAATCCCGTTTCACAAGCGGAAAGAGTAACCAGGCGACATTGTTCTAATTGTAGGCCAAAGACTTCATCGATAGTCAGACACTTCTTTAGGTCAAATACTTCCTCTTCACTTACCCGTAAATAGCGCTCGGGATTGGGCTCAGCAGAGGTCGGTTTGTGGGCATTGGCCAGAATTAGAGCTGATTTCCGTGGTTCTTGGTAATTAAAGTAACCGTGACAGCTAAAATGGGTACAGTGGAATGTGTTGAGAGCTTTGCTATCGATGGCGGCTTTGGTGGCAGCCTTTTCTACAAGAACTTCTGTATCTGGTGGTGGATTGAAGTAGCCTTTGATTACTTCTACTTCGATAGTAGTGTAAACTAAATCAGCACTGGGGTTTTGAACCGCAAACAGGTGGGTAAAATCTTCTGGGCGTTTTCTGGTTTTGGCAAGTTGCAGTAGTTGACAGCTAGGAGCGTAACTTACCCCTGCTGGAAACTGTTCCATTATAATTTCAGATTTATCTTCTCCCTGCTGACTGGTAATCGGTAAAGCATGAAGGGGGAACAAATGTAAAAACTGATGGGGGATTAAAATTAAGCGATCGCACTCTGGGGGTATTTGCTGAATAATGTCATCAATGGATAGAATATCAGCTAGCTCATGTAGGCGGTTACTCAGGTTGTTTTGCCAATTATCTTTATTGATTTGATAAGCTTTGTAATCTTGTAAATACTCATTTTTCCAAGTTAGCAATTTATCTAAGTTTTGTGGCTCAGATTGCCAAACTATGGCCTGTTTAGTTTGGCGGGTAAAGATGAACGTGAGCAGCTTATTCCGTGTAATATAAAATTCTACAATAGCAGTGTTGTCATCTAAATTGTTTTGAAATTGCTCAAATTTAAAGCTATAACCGATAGGTAAATAGTGGTCTTGTAAATCATTGCGCTGTTGTCGCAATTCTTGAAGACGTTGTGCTAAGACTTTTGGATGTTCAGCTTTGCCCTGTTGGGTTTTATCCTGACCTATGGCTATTTCATCCCTGTATTGTTCTAGTAGAGTGGCAACTTCTGGGGGAAAGATGGTTTTCAAGTCACGGCGGAGAATCTCTTCAACTAAATTGCGGGTTTTGCTCCGTTCAACATATTCAATGGCTTCTGTGATATTACTTAAGTCTAGGCAAGTTTCTACCATACCTCGATAGCTTCGGTGGTGCTTTTCAGCTAATTTAGTCTTATATTCTTCTTCTCCAGAACCAGAAATAATTTCATCTCGCAGGAATTCCACTGTTTTAATGGCAGCATCAAAAGCCTGGTAAGCTTCCGGGAAATTTTGAGCATCTCGGTAAGCAAAACCAAGGTTATTTTTAGTATCTATATACTCAATAGGAAATGCCTCAAAGGTATAAACTCTAAGAGCCTGTTGGTAACAAGCGATAGCCTCTTCTATATTCTGTGCTTTCTCCCCTTTGATTCGCTCATTGTAAGCAATACCAATATTAGTTTTTGTCGTTGCACACTCAATAGGGCATGCCTCAAAGGTATAAACTATGAGAGCCTGTTGGTAACTAGCGATAGCCTCTTCTATATTCTGTGCTTTCTCCCCTTTAATTCGATCATTGTAAGCAGCACCGAGATTAGTTTTTGTCCTTGCCCACTCAACAGGAAAAGCCTCAAAGGTATAAACTATAAAAGCCTGTTGGTAACAAGCGATAGCTTCTTCTATATTCTCTAGTTTCTCCCCTTTGATTCGGTTACAGTAAGCAGCACCGAGATTAGTTTGTGTCAATGCCCACTCAATAGGAAAAGCCTCAAAGGTTAATACTCTAAGAGCCTGTTGGTAACAAGCGATAGCTTCTTCTATATTCTGTGCTTTCTCCCCTTTTATTCGGTTGTTGTAAGCATTACCGAGATTAGTTTTTGTCCTTGCCCACTCAACAGGAAAAGCCTCAAAGGTATAAACTCTAAGAGCCTGTTGGTAACAAGCGATAGCTTCTTCTATATTCTGTGCTTTTTCCCCTTTTATTCGGTCAGAGTAAGCAATACCGAGATTAGTTTGTATCGCTGCCCAAGCAATAGGAAAAGCCTCAAAGGTTAATACTCTAAGAGCTTCTTGGTAACAAGCGAACGCTTCTTCTATATTCTGTGCTTTTTCCCCTTTTATTCGGTCAGAGTAAGCAATACCGATATTATATTGTGTCTCTGCCCATTCAATAGGAAAAGCCTCAAAGGTTCTGACTGTTAGAGCCTGTTTATAACAAGCGATGGCCTCTTCCATATTCTGTGCTTTCTGACCTTTGATTCGGTCAATGTAAGCATTACCGAGATTAGTTTTTGTCCTTGCCCAATCAATAGGAAAAGCCTCAAAGGTTCTGACTGTTAGAGCCTGTTGGTAACAAGCGATGGCCTCTTCTATATTCTGTGCTTTCTCACCTTTGATTCGCTCATTGTAAGCAATACCGAGATTATATTGTGTCAATGCCCAATCAATAGGAAAAGCCTCAAAGGTTCTGACTGTTAGAGCCTGTTGGTAACAAGCGATAGCTTCTTCTATATTCTGTGCTTTTTCCCCTTTTATTCTGTTACGGTAAGCAATACCGAGATTAGTTTTTGTCGTTGCCCAAGCTTGGGGAAAAGCCTCAAAGGTTCTGACTGTTAGAGCCTGTTGGTAACAAGAGATCGCTTCTTCTATATTCTGTAATTTCTCCCCTTTGATTCGGTCATAGTAAGCAAGACCGAGATGATTTTGTGTCATTGCCCAATTTTCGGGAAATGCTTCACGGGTTAAAACAGTTAGTGCGACTTCATAGCCAGTGATCATAATGTCAATATTGCTGGCTTTATTATCCAAAGTAAATTGCTGAATTAGATTACTGAAAAGGAGAATCACTAATGCTAAGTATTCCGCTTCATCTGCTTCCACTTCCGCCAGCTTAATTGTTGCCCAAGCCCGCAATAGTTCTGCTAATCTATCATCCAGTTTGTCTGTATTTGCTGCCAGTAATGGGTAAAGTACCTGCGCGTCACCCTCACTGTCTCGGGTTGCTTGTAGTACCTGTAATAGAAAGTCAAGTTGGGCATCAGATGTATTGTCAGCCATTGCCATCAACTGCTCTACAATAGTTATTGAAACATTATAGCGTTTCTTAAGAAGTCAGAAGTCAGAAGTGGGTAGTGCTGTATAAATATTTAACACACGAGTATCCATTAACCGCAAACGAGTACTAGTTTTTCGCAAAGCAGTACTCGTTTCTGACATACCAGTACTGGTGTATAACAAACGGGTAGGCGTTGCTCACATACCAGTACTCGTTTCTCGTTAACCAGTACTGGTGTATAACAAACGGGTACCCGTTTCTGGTTAACTAGTATCCATTTCTCACTGACAATTACTAGTTACTGAGAAACGAGTACCTTTTTCTCTCATGGTAAGAGGCAAAAGGCAATAGGCAATAGGCAATAGGCAAGAGGTAAGAGTCAATAGGCAATACTCAATTATAAATTCTGAATTCAGAATTTATAATTTTTAATTTTTAATTTTTAATTTTTAATTTTATAAAAGCTTTTTAAAATCCTTGACAAATAAAACTATAATCATTACAATAATAATTGTAAATGCAAGTTCAACTTTTGAAAGATGTCAGAACAATTTACTCGCAACTTCAAAAAACAACCGACTCAGCACACTCTCAAAGGTCCTCGTCAATCAGTAATTTATAGTATGCAAATGTTTTATTCCCTGGGCTATGCGGAGATTGCCGAGTGGACTCCTCTGGAGCCTACTGAAGTGCCGGGTGAAGTGATAACTACCATGACCAAGTATTGGTTGTTGCCATAACACTTTAAATTTCTGGGGGGGTTTCCCCCCTGGCCTTGGGTTTGGTCTGATAGCATAGGATCACATCCGAAAGTTTCGGGTATTTTTCTGACATAAATCAAAAGTTGAACTCGCTAGCCGTAGATAGTATTTCTACGGCTATTTTTTTTGTAATATCATGTCAGGATAATTACCCTTAATAAAAATCTCCCCATCTCCCCATCTCCCCATCTCCCCATCTCCCCACACTACTCCCTACTCCCTACTCCCTACTCCCTACTCCCTACTCCCTACTCCCTACTCCCTAGCCATTGCACTATTTCCTCAGGTAAGGGAATTTTAGTTCTAGTTATTGCATTAATACAAACGTGCTTTGTAATTGCCTTGGCCAGTAACTGTTGCGATGACGAAGCTGTAACAACCTGATAAGCAATTTCAAACTTACTTTCACTCAACTGCTCAGGCATCACCTGAATCAGCAGTGGATCCCCACAAAACATAGGACGCAAAAAATCTACACTGGCATGAACAATCGGAATTGCCACAGCGGGCTTAGTGAAAAAGGACTTGAGATTAATGCCCGATGCATCTAGAGAGGCTTCATAAGCTTCATGGCAGATAGATAAAACATTAGCAAAATACACCACACCAGCCGCATCCGTATCTGAAAACCGAACAGTGCGATTATAAGTAAAAGAAACCATAGTATTTTACTTTATGATTGGGAAAGATAGTTAGTCGCTTTACCCATTACCAAAAATCCCAGAACTATTTGATAAGTGATTAACTAGACTTGATATAGCGTTTATTGCATTTATGAGGTAGGCTTATGAGCCTCAAAGTCCCCCTTGTTAAGGGGGATTTAGGGGGATCTCTTTGTACCTGATGGGAGATAGAATTGCTATATCTTGATATCTTGATATCAGTGGTAAATTAGGAATTAACAATTATATCATGTTCATATAATCAGTTATCAAAAAAACTAGCTTCCTTCTGGGAGGTAATCTCTCTTCTGATGCCCTGTTCCCTGTTCCCTGTTCCCTGTTCCCTGTTCCCTGTTCCCTATTACCTACTATTTATAATTGTTCAACCGCACATGATATTAACATGAATGGGATTAAAAAAAATTACCAAGCAGCAGTATATCTCAACACTGACCTCCAGGGGTCAGGATTCCCAATTCTCTGCCTTCACGGTCATCCAGCCTCAAGTCAGTGCCTTTCGGTTTTTACCCAACATCTATCCCAGAGGTTCTGGACTATCAGCCCTGATTTGCGAGGATATGGTAAAAGTCCAGCTGATCGGAATTTTCAGATGACCGACCACCTGATTGACTTAGAATCCCTGCTCGACTATTACAAAATTGACCGCTGTTTGATACTAGGTTGGTCTTTAGGGGGAATTTTGGCAATGGAGCTTGCTCTGACGCTACCTCAGAGAGTCACCGGTTTAATTTTAATCGCCACAGCCGCTAGACCTTGGGGTAATCATCCCCCCATTAGTTGGCAGGATAATCTCTATACCGGCATCGCTGGTGTCTTAAATTGGTTACAACCAGGATGGCAGTGGAATATTGACACCTTTGGTAAGCGATCGCTTTTTCGGTATCTGATCCAACAACACACAAGCAGCACCTACGAGTATATTGCCAAGCACGCCATATCAGCCTATTTACAGACCTCCCAAGCCGCTACACAAGCACTCAACGCTGCCATTAGGGCTGGGTATAACCGTTTGCCAGACTTAAACCAGATTGAATGTCCCTCCCTAGTCTTAGCAGGAGCTGCTGATCGCCATATTGCCGCAGCATCCAGTCGAGAAACCGCTAAACATCTCAAGGATAGCCAATGGCAATGCTATGACAATACGGCTCACTTGTTTCCTTGGGAAATCCCGGATCAGGTGTTAAAAGATATCGACAACTGGATTACCAATAATCCGCAAGTTGTCTGTCAGAATTAATTCTTAATTCTTAATTCTAAATATGGTTAAGCATAATGACAAATATTGAAGTGCGTCCTGTTAAGAATAAACAAGATTTAGAGGATATGTACCACCAGCGGTGGCTTGTCTTCAGAAAACCCTTATGTATGGAGAAAGGAACAGAACAAGACCAGTACGAAAGTAGTGCTTTTCATCTCGTTGCTATCTGTAATAATCAGGTAATTGGTTCAGCAAGATTAAGAGAATTGTCTCCCGGATTGGGCACTATTGCCTACGTTGGACTATTACCTGAATTTCGTCACCAAGGCATCGGAACTAAACTGATCGAAACATTAATTGAAAAAGCCAAAGCAAAGAATCTCAAAGCTTTGAGAGTAATGACTAGAATTAATGCCCTAGGTTTTTATAGTCGCCTTGGTTTTATACCTGACGGTGAGCCATTTGATTATGTTGGCATCAGCCACCAATTTATGTACCTTAATATCTAGCAAAGGGAACAGGGAATAGGCAACAGGGAGTAAGTCCCCATCTCCCCATCTCCCCATCTCCCCATCTCCCTATCTCCCTATCTCCCCATCTCCCCACACCTCCCACCCTCTTTTTAATTATGGGTATTCAACCAGACTTGATATTAGCTTGCCATCTGCGGTTGATAAACTGGAAGAATTTCCAGCAATTCCGAGTAAAGGCAGAGATTCTTGATAGTATATTTAACAAACACTGACTCTTTCTGAGCACCACAAGACCCTTTCAGCTGCAATGTCTTACTTTCATCTTTAATCAATTCAGCACGACAATGGTAAATCAAGCCATTAGGTTTTTGAAAGCTGATCTCAGCTTGAATAGAATCCTGATTCGCATCTTCCTTAATAATTGAACCACCAACTTTATGCTTAAACCAATTCCATCCGTAGCGGAGGATAAGTTCCCTTTCCAATACCTGAATTTTAGTCGGTAGAATTCCCCAACCTCGATAAACTCGATTGAAGCATTCAAGATCACCACTACGGATTAAAATTGATTTAAATGAATCTTGATCTAAAACACCGTAGTATCTTCCATCTGGGAAATCAATCGCAGTGGGAGCAAACCGATGACCACCAAAGTGGCTAGCTTTCCAGAGTCTGACATTGGTTAAGGATAACTCATTAACAGTAGCTAAGGCTTTGCAGTAAAAAGGATTACCATACCTGGCGCAACACACATCATGGCTACCGTGGGTGCAAACTAAAATGTCTCTAGTGTCACTGTCTTGTGTTACACAGTTTGGCGTTTCTCCAGCTAAGAATTGTTTGACAATCCCAGCTACCTCACCAAGATTAGTCACATCAAACTCTAGCTTGCTGTACCCTTTTAACCTGGCTTCACCGTTGTGACTATAAATCAAAAGCTTAGTCTGATCGGCTTTTAGGGTTTTATTATTAGCAATCAGCAGGAATCTTACTGGCAGCTTACGGTGCTTCACCTCATCCACCAAACTCCTAAGATTCTCTGGAATATACTTAGAATCCATGGCATTAGACAGCCACGGTTGGCGGCATTCTACTAAAACATACACTTGGTAATTAGTGCCACTACCGATAATATCTTCGGCTAACTGCTGTGAATGGTCAGCACAAAAAAAAGTGTTCATGGGTTTTTATCCTTAACTATCATTTTTTTTTAACTAGAAAAAAAATTATTAATTATATAGCACTACGTATTGCTGAAACGCTTTTTTAGTGAACTTTTGCCTCTTGCCTCTTGCCTCTTGCCTTGCGCGTAGCGCTATACTCTGGAGTCAACAAAAATAATTCCTTCAGTAACTAAGTGGGTTAAAAGAGGAGCGACATCAACCTCCCAATCGAAATCTGGTAACCATGTCATGACATCACTACCGGTAAACGTCTCTCTGGTGAATAAATTTTCCACCAAGGATTCAGTTACTCCTCTCAAAGCGATTTCTTTACCTGAAACGATAATTTGGTAGCCATTGTCATCTGGCAGTTGTGAAATTTTGAGGCGTTTAAATTTGGGATTCCTAAACCTAGTCTCTACACCATTGGGAAATATATTAAATCCTGCTTGCGCAGGTAGAGAGTATCTAGCTAGTGGCTTGACTAAGCCATCAAGATAACAGTTATATTGTTCCTGGATATCACTGTTACTAACGTATTGTTTTAAATTTTGGATTAAGTTATCAATCGACGGATCTAAGGGAGCAGCATCGAACCGCAGTGGCAAACTTTTACGCCAGGCTTCATTCTCCCGTAACTCACTAACCAACCAGTCTAAAAAATCCACACCAGTCTGGCAATGAATGCCTAGGGTTAAATGTAGTGACGGTTGATCTAGAGCAACAGCATAGTGCCAATGTCCACGGGGTATATACAACACATCACCAGGGGTAAGGGTACACTTCAAGTAAGGCTCCCCTTCCGGAGGTGTTTCAGAGGCTGATTTTTGCTCAGTCAAGGGGTATTTTAGAGTATCGCTAAATACGTACCATTCCTTGTTTCCCTCTATTTGCAAGATAAAGACTTCGTGAGTATCGTAGTGACACGAAAATCCCTGTTTACTGGGCCATGAACAATAGGAATTGACTTGAGCACTATAGCCTAAATCTTGTCTAACTTCTGAGGTGAAGTTAGTAATTTCGGGTACTAGTTTATGTACCTTGTCGATGATTAGAGTTGCCCCTGACTGGCACCACTTGATTAGATTGGCGTTTTCCTTTTCCTCCAAAACTTTGCCATCTAAGGCTAAGCGCAGCTCCGGATACTTGAATTGATGGAAATTCAGGAGATTGGTGAGTTTTTGCCAAGAAAATAGATCAGCAAACTTCCTTTCGTCCTCACTTGGGATAAATACTGCTTTACTCGTCCAATGGTATTCTAGGAATTTCTGCTCACTATAAGGCTTGAGGATTTTTGCGAGCACCGACATAACTATTTGATAAAGATTAGCAACAAAAAATTTATACTAAGCAACTAGCTTGCACCAGAAACTAATTGAGAAAATTTCTCTAATTTCTGATACAAGCTCGGATTTAGCCAAAACTATTAGCAACTAAATTATTGCAAACAATTCTAGGCTCATAAGCAATAGCTACCTAAGAAGCTCAGATAGTCTCAGGATTCCTCGCTTCTAAGATCACCACCGTCAGCGTCAGTATTTAGGCAAGATTCAGTAGTCTTACGGGGATTATTCGGAACGATTTCCTTGATTTCGACTTGAATTTTGCTAACAGTGCGCTTTTCAGCAGTTAATTCTTTGATTTGCTCTAACATACTTTGTCTCCAACTAGTGTAGATCACCCTTTTGCTGCTTAACTTTTCGGCTATGCCTCGAAAAGGTCAGTGATCGGGTATATTTCATAGACTGTAACTCAAAGGCAACGCAGCAGTCAATAGTTGAGAATAACTTTTGATAAATTTTACTAAACCTATCCTAAGCCTATAATCTAAGAGTTAGCCTTAGAGATGTTAAATCAATGTGATGTAGTGCTCAATCTTGCTATAGCAAGGCTTGAGCTGGTTAATTTAGCAATAATTATTATCAATTAACTCTAGATAGTGAAGTTGACTATAGAGAATAAGCACTCGTGAGCTGTCAGCCGTCAGCCAAAGGCTCACCCTATCCGAACAGCCTAATGCTTTACATAAAGGCTGTTCGCGTAGCGCATATGCTTACGGAACTCCCTAGGCTGAAAGCCCCGCGTTTTTAAACCGGGGATGAAAGCCCATAGCGACTTTAGTCGCCGTGAGAAAAGATGACTTGTGACAGTTTACGCTAAATACGTTAAGATAAAAATGTAACAGAAGAGGTCGAATTCTGATGATCATATTAGAGTTTAAAGCATACGGGAAGTTTTCTCAGTATCAAGCTATAGATGAGGCTATTCGGACAGTCAAATTTATTCGTAATAGCTGCATACGTCTATGGATGGATAACAAAGGGATAGGAAAATATGATCTTAGTAAGTACTCTAAGATACTAGCTAAAGAATTCCCGTTTGCAAATAAATTAAACTCTACTGCTCGCCAAGCTGCGGCTGAGAGAGCATGGTCATCAATATCTCGCTTCTTTGAGAACTGTAAAAAGAAAGTCTCTGGCAAAAAGGGCTATCCTCGTTTCCATAAACGCTGTAGGTCGGTTGAGTATAAGCAGTCAGGATGGAAGTTATCTCCTGATCAAAAATCAATCACCTTCAGCGATAAAAAAGGGATTGGGAAGCTAAAGCTCAAAGGCACTTGGGACTTGTGGCGCTTCGATAAGAAGCAAATTAAGCGAGTTCGCATAGTCAAAAGAGCTGATGGGTACTATGTTCAGTTCTGCGTATCAGTAGATATAAAAGAAGATCTAGAGCCATCTAGAACAACTATTGGACTAGATGTAGGACTAAAAGACTTCTACACTGATTCTAATGGTCATCGAGAACCCAATCCCCGCTTCTATAGAAAAGGGGAAAAGCGATTAAAGTTTTATCAACGTCGAGTTTCTCGTAAAAAGAAAGGCTCATCTAACCGAAAGAAAGCCATTAATAGATTAGGTAGACAGCACCTCAAAATAAGTAGGCAGCGTGAAGAACATGCAAAGAGACTTGCACGTTGCGTAGTCCGTTCGCGTAGCGTCGGCTTCGCCGAATCTAACGATCTGGTAGCCTATGAAGACTTGAGGGTTAAAAACCTGGTTAAAAACCATTGTCTAGCTAAATCTATTAATGACGCAGGTTGGTATCAATTTAGGAAATGGTTAGAACACTTTGGCAAAAAGTTTAGCAGAGTCACCGTTGCGGTGAATCCTGCCTATACAAGCCAAAATTGTTCTGAATGCGGTGAGGTGGTCAAAAAGTCTTTGTCTACTAGAACCCATATCTGTAAGTGTGGATGTGAGTTAGATAGAGACCACAACGCTGCAATAAACATTCTTAAAAGAGCCTTGGGTACGGTGGGGCACACCGGAACCTGGATCATAGATCCGAACGCTTCGGGAGATCTAGTGCGACTCGTTGGTCAGAAACTTGACCCAATAAGGGTCTTGGAGGATTGACCACAAGGTAAAAAAGAACCTTGATAACTTGATAACCATGTTGGTGAAAGACCAACCCTCGTGAAATCCGAGTGAC
>NZ_JAAHHM010000004.1:0-114631 GCF_010692445.1 Moorena sp. SIO3E8
AAGTTTGAGGACAACTTTGATCAGGTCATGGACTTCTTCATATAGCTCAAGCCACATATCCAAAGCACTTTGCGGGACTTGAACACTAAATACATCAGCTTTGTGCATGTCATAACTTGCAGTGTACAGTCAAATTAATGGTCAAGTTAGAGTAATTTTAGAACTGGATTAAGATGCGATTACCCTGCTATAAGTACTCAGCAGTCAGTAGAACTTTTTAGGACAACTTGGCGTCTTTGATAGCAAATAGCGATAAAATTAACAACCATGTACATTCGTAAAACTGTCTTCGCCATTGCCCTATTGATTAGCCCGTTATTGATTACTGCTTGCGGCTATAATGAGACAAAAGAGTTAGTAGAAGAACCACAGTTACTGTCAAAACCTCTTACCATCCGGGCAATACTAGATAAAGACCAACCAATTACTGCTGGGGAAACTGTCCAATTCGCTTTTAAAGCTGTTAGCGAGCCTGTCAAGATCTTAGACCCGATTCCCTTGACAATGACTCTCTATCTACCAGATGGTAGCCAACAACAGTTCATGGCCAATTTGCAAAGTCCAGTTGTCTATTACCCTTGTGATCCCATACCAGGGGAAGACGATTCTTGTAACTATCCGAGGGTGGGTTTGGATCCTACTGCGGATCCTAGTCAGCCCTATCAACCAGGCCCTAGCATCACCTTGGAGCAAGAAGGAGAATACACAATTAAGTTAGACTCTGTCCCAGAAGCACTCCAAGAAAAATTACATGGACAGTCAACAACATTTCTGGTCATGCCGTGACTTGTTCTGAGTAGAAGTAACCCGATTCCACGGTTGTCCGATGTTTAGTTGGGTCATAATTTAGGAGATACTGTTGTGCGATCGCATCAGCTTCTCGTAATTGTTTAGCTTCGACCTTACCAATTTCCGTATCTGTAGACAGCAGAATCACCTGATGGGAGGCAGCGGGGAAGTAGCGTTCCACTAGGTTGCTGCGATGGGACGAGTCCAATCGTCCGAGGGGGGTATCAATCGCTACCGGTAGATTACGTCCAGAAACACGGGCGAGTCCCCACAATAATGCGATCGCTAATAATTGCTTTTCCCCAGCCGATAGACGATGTTTCGGTACAAGTTTTCCTTGTAGGTCGTACAGGGATAGGCTGAAGCTGTTGGTGTCGATGGCAACTCGATGGACTAGGTCAGATTTATGGAGGAGATAGAGAAAGCATTCAGTTACCTCATGTTCTAATTTATTCAGTTTTCTCAGAGTTAACTGTTCCCGGAAAACCTTAAGGCTCTGTTGGACTTTAGCAGATGCGGTAAGCATATGCTGATCATTTTTGCGGTCAATGGTTTCTTCACCATACCTGGCTAAGTCTTTTTTAGTTTGTGCGATCGCATATCCTAATTTATCACAGCGGCGTTTAGCAATTTCGTAAGCTGCTTGAGCTTGAGCCAATTCCGTTTGTGCCTGTTTTAGTGCATCTTCGAGTTCTTGATAGGATTCCGGAGGAGCAGCTGTTGCTAGTTGTCGTTTAGTAGCATTAATATCTGCTTCCAGATTTTTGCGCTTAGCTAATTGCTCTTCAGCTAATTGCTTTTGAGTTGGTTGGTAGTAAGTCAAGAGATTAGTTAGGGAATGAAACATTTCTTCTTCAGCTCCTAACCAAGGGTCTTTAACCTCCCCAGCCTCTTGCTCTATTTGTTGATTTTCTTTTCCCAAGAACGCTTTAATTTTATCAAATTTTTTAGCAGGTAACTTGAGGGCAGTCAATAAATCTACCAGACGTTGATCACGCTGTTGTAAAATATCTCTAGCTAGTTTAGCCTGTGATGCCCGCGATTCTTTTTCTGCTTGAGCTTGGGCTTGGGTGAGTAGGGGTTCAATTAACGATAGAGGCAAAATACCAGCTGCTAATTCCCTCATCTGTTCACGAATTTGTTCAACTTTAGTATTGTAGTAATTTAGCTGACTCTCTAGTTGGTTCCGTTGGGCTGCTATTTTACCACCATCACAGACAAATTTATCAAAAGCTTGTTGCTGTTTTTCCCTGGTTTGTTCTAGCTGTTCTTGAATACTACATAACTCTTGTTTAGCTAGCTCATAGTCTGATTGTTGAGAGGAAAGCTTTTTTTCGATATCTTCCAAATTAGCAAGTTGCTGTTGATTCGCCATAGATTTGCGTTTGCGCGTCACTAAAATATCAAGGTCAATGGCTAAGCGGTCAGCAAGTTCTAGACCAAGTAAGGATCGAATCGCTTCCACAACAACCGGGGGTGGTGCTTCCACTTCTGCTAGTTCTTTAACCTGTTCCCCATCAAAAAGAAATAGGTTTGATATTCCTAAGGGTAACAGATTTTCAATGTACTCGTCCCAAGTATTGGTTAGGGCAGAATCCAGCCAGTCTCCCTCTAAAATCCCTAAGTTATCCTTACCATCTTTCGGTTTTTTTGTCCAAGTGCGTACAATCCGATACTCCATCGGCTGGTCGTTCTCGATATGTTCAAAAACTAATTCCACTCGGGTGTTGTCCATGGGTAAAGCATTGCGATTGACTGACTGAGTTAGAAAGTCGCTATAACTCAAATTGCCACGGGTGGAACATTGAGCGCGGTGTCCATATAAAGCCAGACGAATCGCATCCATCATAGTGGTTTTACCGCCACCATTCATACCACCGACTAGAATAATAGGTCGAGAGTTATCATCCCTTTTTGGACAGAGATTGATCACCTGACGCCCGAGATAGGGGCCAAAGTTTTCTAGGACAAGTTCAAGGAAAATCACAGGATTTATCAAGTATGAATTTTCTAGGGAACAGGGAACAGGGAACAGGGAATCGGGAATCGGGAATCGGGAATCGGGAATCGGGAATCGGGAATAGAGAACAGCGATGCAGCGCGGTCTTGGGGGTTGGGAGCATGTCAACTTTGTAATTAGGTACATAGATCCCCCCTAACCCCCCTTAAAAAAGGGGGGAATTAGATTGAAAAGTCCCCCTTATTAAGGGGGATTTAGGGGGATCTGAATCAGGTATTAACAAAACTGACATGCACCCTTGGGGGTTTCCCCCATGAGCGACTGCATCAAGACGGGAAAAGAGAAAAAAATCTGTGTACATCATAACTATGATAAACGTTATAGTTGCTGTTAATCGTTTACCGTTAACTATCAACGATTAACTGTAAATAATTAACCCTAAAATGATGAACCGGGCAGCTTTAAAAATTCCTCCTCTTCTGGAGTATTAAGCCGACCAAGGATTTTATTGCGATGGGGAAAGCGACCAAAACGTTCAATCACTTCTAGATGACGATAGGCATAATTAATGGTACTGGCACTATCGGGATCATCTTTAAGAGTCGAGAATAATTCAACACAGTAGCGCTGATGTTCGAGATTTTCGCTATGCTCAAATGGTAAGTAGATAAACCAGCGCTGAACTGGTAAAAGTTCTTTGTCAAAGCCTCGATCAACAGCATACTGGGCAGTAGACAAGGCTTTGGAATCAGTAGCAAAAGCTTGGGGTTGACCCCGAAACATATTACGAGGGAACTGATCGAGTAAGATAATTAGCGCTAGGCAGCTATAGCGTGATGTTTGCCAGTGATCTAACTCCCCAGCCGCCGCTTGTTGATAGATGTCGAGGAAACGCGATCGCATTTCTTGGTCAAAGTCTGGGTTCTTAGTAAACCAGACTTTGCGGGATTTGCCATAATCGGGTTCATCCGGTTTACCAAACCAGAAATTTAATATCTCATTAGATCTATCCAACGCCTTGATCATAAGTTACTAAGTGAGCCCTCTAGTTTGAATGATTACGAATTTTGGACTGGAAATTTTAAATTTGCCCAAGCCAACTGCTTGACAGTGTCAACATCCCCTTCATCAGCAGCTGTTTTTAAATCTCGTTTCAAGTGAGCATTAGCGATCGCATCTTCTTTAGACCGAGAACTAGTGTCAAAGCACCGCTCCAAAGCCTCATAGATCCCAATACGACGAGACCTAGTCACATACTGGCGTTCTGTGTCTAGCAGTTTTGCCATTAGTTCCAGATGCATAGCATCATTGTCACAGATTTCTTCTAAGACCTGCCACTCATCACCACCAAGGAGACGGTTTTCAGCGCCAGGACGGATGTCTTTGAAGGGTTCGCCAGTAACTTTCTCATAAATACGGGGCAAACTGTCATCAAATTCGTGTTTTTCTTCTAGCCAAATGCGACGAATTTCACTAAGTTCCTCTTGACTAATCAAGGTGATGTCTCGCATATTTTCTGGACAATTCTGACGAACGTCAGTTTCAACAGTAAGCAATCGCCTAAGCCAATACTCCCGTGCTTCTTTGGTATAAGGACCAGGAATTGGCTCAACAGAGATTTGTCCATCTAAATTCCGTTCATACAGTTGGACATTACCATTGCTACGTCGAAAATCTCGTCGCTCACGGTTTTCTCCAGGCTCCAACTCCTTTCGCAAATCCAGTAGAGGTTCCAGCCATTCCTTCTCTTCGTCATTATCAATCATTGCTGTCAGGGATTTATCCTGACTCACCAGTGTACAAACCCAGCAACCAAAACGAGAGCTACCACAACTAGGAGTAGAGGTATCTACAACTAATGGACATTCGTTATCAGCACTAGCCCCTCGATACATAGCAAATAAATCTTTATTGCTGTATTCCCAGGGATTTTGCCATTGCATGAGATAGAGCCAAACCTCATCATTTTGCCAATCTTCAATGGGGCTATAAACCAACGAGTTTGGTAAATTCATATTAGGAGTTAGACGATCACGTACTCGCTTAGCTTCCATTTTTTTCATCCGTCTTGCCCGTTGTTGGCTTTCCGCTTTGCGAGTCCCTAAAACAACAATAGCTTCTCCACTAGATCGGATAACATTCCGAATAAAACGGTTAGACGGTTTAATTTTCAAACGTTCAGTACACCAACGAAATTTCCCTCGTGGAGCTGGGTAACCTTTGCCAATTAAACTTACCCAGTAGGTTTCTTTGACCTCCGGTTGTAAGAGATGGGGTTCAAAGGGCAATCCTTGAGCTTCAGCCGCTAACTTAATCTGTTTTAGAGAATTGCGAACCCAAGCTGAAACAATGGGATTCTCTACTAACGTGTCTGTAGTTATGACATAGATAGTCTTAGTTCGCTGTTCTGGTGGCAGAGCTGCGATCGCATTCCATACCAGCTGTAGAGTTGCGGTGCTATCCTTGCCACCACTATACCCTATAACCCAGGGAATTGCATCCAAGCAGTATAACTGTTGAATTTCAGTGGTCAGAGCAGTAATCTCTTCCACCAGCTCAGCCACAGTGCGATTTTTTGGCTTATTTTCTGAGAGTTTTACCTGATTCATCAGTCTTCACGGCAGTAGGGAAACCCCCTCTAGGCAAGAGCGGGGTACTGACTCTCTGCTAAGACAAGGCTTGACAGATTAGTCCTTTTTTCGAGCTTATCCCAAGTTTTTAAAAAAATTTCTTGACAGTGGATCTAACGTTTTTCTTCCTAAATTGGTATGATTAATAGTTTTACTCTATCGAACCACGAGTATAGGTAAATCAGCTAATTTGATTGTTAAAAACTTGTGCTAGTCTTAAAAATATTTATCGTAAGCATATGCGCTACGCGCACGCTACGCGAACAGCGGTCAGCGGTCAGCCGTCAGCTAAAGGCTCATGCTACGGGAACAGCTTATTTTATTCAAAAGCACCGATTGCGCTACGGGCATGCTGCGCGAACAGTAGCGTGGCACAGGCTTTGGCCTTGGCCTTGGCCTTTGGGCCACGCTGTGCGAACGACGCTGTGAGGTAGCGCATTAGCTGAATGCTGAATGCTGAATGCTGAATGCTGAATGCTGAATGCTGAATGCTGTTCGCGTAGCGTGCGCGTAGCGCATATGCTTACTATTTATCGATAGCTTCTACAACGCAGCATTATGGGTTTAAAACTATGGTGATCAAAACTGAAAATCATCCTAATGACCTCGCTAAGCAAATTCTTGAACAAGAAAGCCGAGATCGACAAGCGCTGGCGTTATTGCTCGATAGGCATCTGGCGAGAAACGACCAAATCTTGGTGCAGAAAACTCACATGGGCACTACAGAGGCATTTATTGGCTCAGTCACTCTGGAATGGTTAGCGATTCGCGTCCGCTACGCCTCCCAACTGCCGCTATTTCAACAAAAGTTTGATCAACAAACAAACAATATCGTCAGAGATGCCGATACCATCGAAGCGCTTCAGCAGCGTCCCCTTGATTGGTCACGTCAAGCTGCTCTGGCTCAATATCTAGCAGCCCGCAAAACTCACAAGTTTCCCCCAGTCCTAGTAGTGCTTAGCTCTGGGTGGGTAGATAATGCCCAAGCTGCTCAGTGGGATAAGAATCAACGCGCTCGGCAGTCGGCAGCTGAGTTCACCAGTTTAGATAAAGATCGCACAGTCGGACTGCTTGATGTTTCAGACCATGTTTCAATTTTTGCCTTAGACGGTCAGCATCGACTGATGGGAATCCAGGCTCTGATGGAATTGATTAAAATTGGTACGCTCCAGAAATATAGCAAAGGCAAAAAGCCAATCGGCTCATTGATTACAGTTGATGACTTGATTGAGGAATATCACATCTCGCCAGGTTATCTCCAAAGTCTAGCCACAGAAAAAATTGGTATTGAGTTTATTCCTGCTGTCGTTCAGGGAGAAACCCGTGAAGAAGCACGGCGACGGATCCGATCGATTTTTGCTCACGTCAATCTGATGGCAGTAAGGTTGAGCAAAGGACAACTAGCGTTGCTCAATGAAGACGATGGCTTTTCAATCGTTGCTAGAAAAATTGCCATGACTCATCCTCTGCTCAGGGAGATGGAAAATCGTAATCCTCGGGTGAATTGGGATAGCGCTACGGTTTCCGCTAAGTCAACCGTCTTGACTACGTTACAAGCTCTCAAACATATATCTGAGCTCTATTTGGGCTACCAATTCTGTCACTGGAAACCCTGTGAGAAAGGTCTAATTCCCATGCGTCCTGAAGATGAAGAGCTAGAGATGGGAACTAAAACATTGACAGAGCTTTTCGACTATCTCGCTAGTTTACCCAGCTATCAAAAGCTCGACCATGGAAAAGAAACACCACAGCTGCGTCGGTTTAACCATGAAAGGGGTGGAGGAGAAGGAAACATGCTATTCCGTCCAGTAGGACAAATCGCCCTCGTTCAAGCTTTGGCTATCCTAGTATTTAATAAGGATTTCTCCCTCAAAACCATCTTCGAGAAACTTCAAAAATACGATGGTTCGGGTGGCTTTAGTCAGATCGATCACCCACAATCCCCTTGGTACGGCATTTTGTATGACCCAAATCGAAAGCGAGTGCTAGTTTCTGGACGAGAGTTAGCCTCCAAAGTGATGTTATATCTTTTGGGTGGTGTTACAGAGCGTATGGAACGTGCTCAACTGCGCATCGCTGTGGCTAATGCCAGGAGTGTTGGCAAAGATCAAGGTATTAGCTTTGAGGGTAAATTTGTGAAACTGAAGGAAGTAGGATTACCACCTCAATTATAACAGAATTAGTGACAGCGCCTACACTTCCCTATCGCTTAAGTGTAGGCGCTAGTTGTCACAAAAATCGACTCAAATCAAACTCCTGTTGCTCATTTTCTTTATATTCTTTCTTCTTATACCTATCATTATTTAAAATTAACAAAAGTCGCTCGGAATAGTCTACTGCTCCCCGCAACTCATTGCGCAAAATATCAAGCCCTCCATTGGCATACTCCTCAAAAATATAGATACGTTTTTCCTCAGACTCTTTATCGATAGAGGAAAGAATTTTTGTATCCTTAATCTCAGCGATCGCAATTAATTTAATTACTACCTCATATCCCCTTGAGACAAAAATTTCCAATCCAATCGGACCAGGCTCTCGTTTAGAAATTACCTTCAGGGGCGATCGCTTTTTATGCTTTACGCCTAAAGCAGCTGCAAACACCATCACATCAGCATAAGTCTGAAACGGTCCAGTTTTTCCATCGGAAGCGGTTAGGTCTTTCACCAAAGCCGCCTTATCTTTAGCAACCCTGATTCTGTTTCCAGCCATTGTCTTGGTGTCTAGTTTTAATAAATCTTATGCACAAGGCTAAGCGCAAAAACCTTAAAGTGCGGTAATCTATTTATTATACCATCAATAAAAAGAGTAAAGGAATAGCGTAAGCTATCAGCTATCAGCTATTAGCTATCAGCTATCAGCTATTAGCTATCAGCTATCAGCTAATGCCTCCCAGCGTCGAAGTCTGTGCCACGAGTCAATGGACTTTTCCCCAGACTTTCAATTTTCATTAATCTAGAACTATTAAATTATCTCGTTCTAGGTTGATTTTAAGCACCTCAAGTAGCGTGAGCTTTTAGCTCACGGCTGACGGCTGACGGCTGACGGCTGACGGAATAGCCTCTTAGAGATCTATTGCTTGATGTTTCATAGATTAACGTAATTTTGAGTTTATTGAGTTCAATGATGAAGACTTGTAAACAACCAGTATATGTGAGTGCGATCGCAATCCTACTAATACTGACTAACCTATCCTGTTCTTCCCCCGACCGACCGGACCCCCCAATGAAAACCAAGGATCGCGCAACGGTAGTTGTGAAAACGATTCAGGAGGCAAACACTGACATTTCCAATCAAGATCGAGAAACTAAATATTGCAAAATGGCTTGTTCTGAATTTGTCTTCTACCGTGGCACTAACCAACTATTTTGGAAAGATTTTGCTGGCGATAGCCGCCTCAAGGATTTTGGAAATGCCAAAACCAAGATTTGGTTATCCGGAGATATGCATGCCGAGAACTTTGGGGCATATGATAATAATCGAGGGGAAATCGTTTACGCACTCGATGACTTTGATGATGGGATTATTGCTGATTACCAATATGATGTCTGGCGCATGGCAGCTAGTTTAGCATTGGTCGGTCGTCAGAATGGTTTGTCTGCTGAGGAACAAAACAAGGGGATTGATGCCTTTAGTGAATCCTATCTTGATACTATGGCTTCCTATCGCGGTAATGATCGTGAACTGGAGACTTACTTCACTAAAGACAATACTTATGGGAAGTTGGATGACTTCCTAGAAGAAGTGGAAGCCAGCGAAAGCCGCCAAAAAATGTTGAAAAAATGGACAGAACTGGAAGGAAATCAGCGTCGCTTCAATCTATCCAAGGTTAAGTTAGGCAAACCTACTGCTTCCGAGCGACAGGATATTCAGAATGCGATCGCAGATTATAAGAAAACGTTGACAAAAAAATTTAAATATGATAAAGATTACTTCCGAGTCAAAGATATTGCGCAACGTTTACTGGCTGGCACTGGTTCCTTAGGAGTGCCCCGGTATTATGTCCTAATTGAGGGTGAGACTCCTTCCCAGAAGGATGACCGGATATTGGACATTAAACTCCAATCTTCCCCTACTGCCTATGATTACTTGAGTCAGGAGGAACGGGAAAAGTATGATAAAAATTTTAACAATGAGGGTCAACGTCACGCTTTAGCCTATCGAGCCTTAACCAAGTACACCGATAATCACCTGGGCTGGATGAAACTAGGGGATGGGTATTACTCAGTACGAGAGCGATCGCCATTTAAGGAAACCTTTGATATCACTGAGCTAACCAAAGAGAAACGCTTTGTTAAGCTAGCTGAACAATGGGGTCAAGTGTTGGCAACAGCTCACGCACGAGCTGACAAAGATTTCGATGCCACCTTAGTGCCTTATTCCATAGACAAACAGGTGGATAAGTTGACTGACGGTCGCCACAAGGAGTTTCGACAATTGGTAAGGGAAGTGGCTTTGACTTATGCTGATCAAGTTAAGAAGGACTATGGTTACTTTATCGAAAAGCTGAAACCCGATAGCTGCTCTAGCGGCAGTTGTGACTAATCCTTTTAGTTTAATTGGCTTTGGTAGAATGTAATCCGTTGATATGGCAGAGGGGAAAGGTTGAATAACAGGATAAGCGGCAAAGGGAGGGTAATTGGACAGTGGCGAGCTAGCCCCTATAATCTATAACCTCTAACCTCTAACTTAGAAACAAAACAGCTACATACCTTATATTTAATCAGATGAACGGTAAGAAAGACGGTTTTTTAAGCGGGCTTCAAATTTTGGTGTTTTTTATCTTAGCCCTTGCCTTGCTGGGATACGACATCCAATTCAGCTTACTATTTGGTGGCATCGGCGCTTTAGCCGGTGGTTTGATAGTTGACTGGTGGCACCACCCAGACAAACCCAGGGACTTACAACCCCAGCAAGCAGAGTATCCCGAGGAAGGTACTTCTGACTTAACTGGCATCCGTTTAGCTGTACAGGAACGAAAAGTTAGAGAAAAGAGGCGCTCACAAGGGTTACTCAATCCTATTAGTAGATTTTTTAGACGTTAAGCAAGAGGAATTAGTTATTGCTATTGGTCAAAGGTAAATACCAAGATATTTGAGATAGATTAGTGGCAACTGCTACACCACTCTATGGAATAGATGTGGTTTGATCGTCACTAAAATCTAAAATGTTTTTATTTCTCTCAAAGCTATTGCCACTCTTTCTGTACCCCTTGGGCCTGGCTTGTGTGCTACTGGTAGTAGCTTTGGTAATGTCGTGGCGCAACCCTCGCTGGGTACCGATACCCGTGGCTTTGGCATTAATTGTGTTGTTGGTCTCAAGTAATACTTGGGTAACTAACAGCTTAATACGCTCTCTGGAGTGGCAATATCTTCCTACCTCAGAATTACCTGAGGCTGATGTGATCGTGATCTTGGGGGGAGCGACTAAACCGCCTTTTCCACCACGACCTACTCCAGAAGTGGATGAAGCAGGCGATCGCGTTCTCTATGGTGCTCAGCTATACCGTGAAGGGAAAGCTCCCTGGGTGATTCCTGCTGGTGGTCGGATTGTTTGGGGTTCCAGTAGTAATAACTCTAGCCAACGACTTTCTTCCCAAAGTGCTCAATCCTCACAACGGTTGGCCCCTGAATCAGAAGACATGGCACAGATATTAGAAGACTTGGGTGTTCCCAGAGCCGCTATCATACAAGAGTCTAGGTCTTTCAACACTCACCAAAATGCGGTCAATGTGCGGAAAATTTTGGATCAGCGGGATTTGCGCAAGGTATTATTGGTAACTTCGGCCATCCATATGCCTCGTTCTGTCCTAGTGTTCCGGCGTCAGGGTATTGATGTGATCCCAGCACCAACAGATTTTCTAGTGTCTCAATATGAACTGGATGAACCTAACAGTAGTAGTCAAGCTGCTTTGCTACATTCTCTGCCAAATGCTGATCAATTGTCTAGGATTACCCGTGCTATCAAGGAATACATTGGAATAGTAGCTTATCGCATTCGCGGTTGGGTGTAATAAGATTATTATTGTTGCTGAAATATTAGGCTCTTCCGTACTTGTTATGCTAAATAAACACTTTGGCGAAGGGACTTCGGAGCAGGGACTGAGGCCGTTGGCCACGCGGGGCGCGTTCGGAGCAGGGGAAAGAGGCAGTATTTAGAAAATTTGGTTAATTAAATAGCCTCATAACCCTTGTACAGTAAGCTTTATGAGTTTTTTGAATTTAAATTTAGCATAGCAGGTACTGAAGAACCAAATATTATCCTTGATAATAGCTTTTATCATAGCTATGAGGTACACAGGATTTTTTCCCTCTTTCCTCTTCCCTTTTCCCTAATTTCTACTCCCTGTTCCCTGTTCCCTGTTCCCTGTTCCCTGCTCCCTAAAACCCCTGAATTTGTACCTCATGAGTTTGAAAATAGCTATATTTTCCTAGTTACTATGCCAGAAGAATTCCAACGGATTGTCCCAGCACCACCACCAGCAGCCGATATGTTTGCCACTTACCAGCTAGCTTATGAGTTTAGCCAAGAAGTAGAGCATCGACAAGAATTTGAAGACTATTGTCAGTGGTATTATTTGACAGCACAAAGCCATCGAGAGGAATTAGAAAAAATGCGTGGTGATATCAACCTTTTTGGTTGGTTCAGTCGCCGCAAGTCGTAGATTAGAATAAACGGATAGCTTATTATCTTAAAATATGGTTGAAAAAATTAAATTTAACACGGATAGTAATAGATATCAATAGATACAGTAATCATCTAACTTTGTGCTATCCGTGCCGACCTGTTTAAAAATCCCTGTGATGGTGATTATGATTGCTATAGCTAATAATATAGCCGCCTAGGGGATAATTTCTAGTTCATCTTCACGGAAGTGAACTTTTTTAAATTTTTTGTCAAACTTGACTTGTATTGGTAAATTGGCGCTGACTGGCCTACCTTGCCACTCATAAATTATTCCGGTAACTTCCCCTTCGAGACCTTTAATATCAAAAGGTTTATTCCTGTGTTCGGGATGGGTATATACCACAACTGATTCTTTGACTCGGACGCGATCGCCAACTTTCATATGATAAGTAACTCTAACTATTATACAGACATCCCTTACCTAAGCTAGGGTTGGCTCAGGCAACCTTCTTATTGTCTCACAGAGTGGGTTGTTTACATTGAGCACAGTTGTGAGCATAAACAAAATTTAGGTTTAATGGCATTAGTTCCCTGGTCTGATGCCGATGATTCTTGGTTAAAATTCTAAGAATAGATTATAATGTAAATCTTTTTCACCCTTAGTTTCACCCTTAGTTATCTGGCAGCTCCTGGTCGGTAGGTGAAGACTCTGGTAGATTTGGATCCGGTGATGGGAAAAAGCGATCGCGCATTTTCTGGAAGCCCTCAGGAGCTAGTACCCATTGAGTAGCCAGTAAAATAGCACCAGCCCCAACAAGTATACCGACTACCCCCAGCAGCCCAAACAAGGCTCTAATCCAATCCCGGTATGAGCGGGTGGTTTCAGGTTTCTTGTCATTGGTTGTAGTTATTTCCGCTGGTAGTGATGGAGTCAGAGCAGTTTGCTGTTCCAGATTAACCACCTGTAGTTCTTTGGAGCTAGAGATGTCTCCCAAATTTAGCACTGTCGGATATTGGGGAGAGACAGCACAGTATGTTAGCACCACCGAAATGTCATCTTGACCATTATGTTTAAACCCTAGCTCAATTAAAGACTCAGCTGCCGATTCGACGGAAATTCGGTGGCTATTGACTTTTTGCGGTAAATCTCGACCAAATTTTTCAATCAAGTTGTTGTTGCTCAACCCATCGGAACACAGCAGCAGCAAACCATCTTCTTCCACAATAAACCGTTGCACAGTGGGACGAAGTAATTCAGCTTCCTTTGTCCCTAAGGCTTGAGTGAGTGCTTGTGCATCAGATCGCTGCAACGCTTGTCGATAAAGACTACGACCAAGCCTGACCTCCCGAGTAGCTACATCATCATCCACAGTTAGCTGCTGGCAATAGTCAGGAGTAAGCCAGTAAGCACGACTATCTCCTACACTAGCGATATAGATTTCGTGACCATTGGTTTTCCCTTCTGGTGTATTCACCATTTGGGGAAGTTGTAGCGCTAGGGTTAAGGTAGTAGCCATGCGACGCCGGGATTCTCGTTCTTGTTGATCGTTACGAGAAGAAATCATATTATTGGCAACCCGGATAATTGCTGATAGATTCTCGGTTACGAGTTCTGGTGTCATCAGCTCCGGATCTTCGTTCAACTCAGCCAGTAATGCCCGAACCTGTAATTTAATCGACTGTAGTGCTAACTGACTAGCAATTTCCCCCCCTTCGTGACCACCAATACCATCACAAATAATCGACAGGTGGGGAATCAAGGGGTCTTGGGATTGCTCTGGGTCTTTAATCAAGTCAGCCTTAGTAGGATAGCAACTGTCTTCATTGTGGCTGTGACTTGAACCAGTTGCGGTGATACCAGCAATTTGTAAGCGTAACGGCTGGTGAGCAGCTTGCTCAAGTAATAGGTGGTTAAGTTGGGATGCGATCGCAGTTAAGGAAGGGTGTTCAGTTTGCAGGTGTTGGGCAATAGCTTGTAGCGGATCCGCTACAGACACTGAGGCTTTGCGACACCAAGCTTCCCAGCACTCTCCTAGCTGTTTAAGACTAGCATCCACAGAGGGTTCACTCACAGAAGTCGGTTCGGCAGGAGAGTCTCGGGAAACCAATGTATCAAATCCCCTATCCTCTAGACCATTAGACGGTACAACTGGTGATATACTCGTATCAGCCATGGTATCCCGATATAATTCCCGTAGTCGCAGCCGCCACCCTTGAACTCGCAAATTAGTTGGCACTAAAAGGCTAGAAGCCACACCCAATTCTGATAAGGGTATCCATAATTCCCAAATTTGCCAAAGCCAATAGACTTGACGCACTGCGGTCGCAGATGTCCACATCGACTCCATTGAGGGATATAAGTTGCCATTGGCATCAATCGGGGCATTTTCAAGCAAAATGACTACATCTTGACCAGGTGTAGACAGAAAATTCCGTTGCTGTGGCAACTGGCATATCCCATAAACCTCTGGCACATGGAGGCAGTGGGGATACAAGCGTAGGTAAGGAAGGATATGGCCGTTGAGTTGTTCAGGAAAATCCGGTGGCAGTTCTGGCTGCATATCCTGCCAAATTTGCGGGGCAACTACCTGGTAGCGGTCTGCCACTTGTTCTCCAACTGGTAGCTCTACGGCAGCAGAACCCACTGCCCAAAGATAACGATCCACGGCTAATACCTATGAAGTTAATTTACGGCTATACGGTCAAATTCTAGACGGCTGAGATAAATTAGAAAAAGGAGTGTTTGAGCTTTTAAACATTTTCTCTCAAAGTTGTCTAGTAGATTCAAGAAAATTAACATAACTCAGCAACGAGCGATCTTTGTCTGAGGTTAGACAAAATAAAGTAGAGTTACCTGCAACTACTTACCAAAAAAAGGGGTAATCGCGCCCCGTCCTTCTAGGACGGCTTTTAAGTTGACGCTTATTTAGCGCCAGGTTATAATTAAAATATAGGGTACAGGCTGGAAAACCGTAGGCTGAGCCGGGAGAGAGACCCGTAACTTATCGACCTTAAAGTAGTAATGCCCGGAGGGTAGGGAATCTCCTCCTTAAAAACCCAATCATCAATTAACATTTGGTGTGTGAACCCAGAAGAATCACACTTTGAGAAAAAAACGGTACGGTGGGGCACACCGGAACCAAACGAAAGGAAGAGAAACAGACTTTTTAAGGCACTTCCAAAGAGTAGTTAAACGCCTCAGGAGAACTGCCCTCTGGGTCTATGGTGAATTAACTAGGAATTTAGTCTTGACGGATTCTCGGTTGAGTATTGTCTTGTTTTTGGCGGCGTCAAAGATGAGAACTCCATGGTTTAAGGCGGCTCGTTGATCTAGGAATCCCCGCGCCTTTAGGCCGGGGAGTGTCAACCGATACCCTGTATATTATGAGCCGATGGTAAGTTCCTCGATGCTTTGGCTAATTGCCGGGTCAATGCTGTGCTTAGTCGAGCTGTTTGTGCCAACAGCATTTGTTGCTTTCATAATGGGCATCAGTGCTTTGGTGGTAGCATTTTTGATCTCGATTTTGCCCATATCTTATACCCTACAAGTGGGGTTATGGTTGCTGCTTTCCACTGCTTCAGTCTTTTTATCCCGTCGCCTGATGCCCCCTGCTAGAGTGGGCAAAAATTTGGATGCGATGGAAGCTCAAACCTTGACAGAAATTCTGCCGGGGGGAACTGGACGGGTACTCTATGAAGGCAACTCATGGCGTGCCCGTTGTGAAGACTATGCAGATGCGATCGCATCCAACCAAAAAGTCTACGTAGTGCGCAGGGAAGGCACTACCCTGATTGTTGTGCCTCATCACCTATTGCATGACTGAAGCTGATCGACCAAGGGTGCTCTGCCAGCTTCAGGGGATAGTGATGGGTTAATAGGGTGATGGAGTAATAGAGTCAACGTTAGATCTATTAGTCCCCCTAGTTACTAGTTGTTGGGAGTCTCCCTGCTCACCGGGTCCAGTATTTTTTGACAAAAGATACGTGGAACAGTCAGGTTGGACAGAGGGTCATAAAGTCAGCTTCAAGCACTTGAGAATCAGACTAAATCAGTCTAAATTAAGTTTTCTGCCCTTCCCCACCCATCCGCTCCCCCTCTAACAACAAATTTGTAAAACACTACCCGAAAGGGAGGAAAGAGCGTGTCACAGTGGTTTTTGCTTGTCTTTTTGGCTTTGGGCGGTTCAAGTCTTCTCGGTTCCGTCAAGATTATTAATCAAGGAAACCAAGCCTTAGTGGAACGATTAGGAAAATATAGTGGCAAAAAACTCGAACCTGGGCTCAACTTTGTCATTCCCGTGATTGAGCGAGTGGTTTACCAGCAAACCATTCGGGAAAAAGTCCTTGATGTGCCACCTCAGCCTTGTATCACCTCCGACAATGTTTCCATTACCGTTGACGCTGTAGTTTACTGGCGGATCATGGATATGGAGAAAGCCTACTATAAGGTTGAAGACCTGCGCTCCGCCATGCAGAACTTGGTGCTGACCCAGATTCGAGCTGAAATGGGTAAACTGGAACTGGATCAAACCTTTACCGCTCGCTCTCAAATCAATGAAACCCTACTGCGGGAATTAGACATTTCCACTGATCCTTGGGGGGTTAAAGTCACGCGGGTTGAACTGCGGGATATTGTGCCGTCTCAGGCAGTGCAGGACTCAATGGAGTTACAGATGTCGGCAGAACGCCGTAAGCGGGCGGCAATTCTGACCTCTGAAGGGGAACGAGAATCTGCGGTTAACACTGCCAGAGGTAAAGCTGAGGCACTAGAGTTAGATGCTGGAGCCCGTAAAAAAGCTGCGATTATGGATGCTGAAGCCCAACAACAGGCAATCGTTCTCAAAGCGCAGGCAGAACGACAGCAGCAGGTTCTCAAGGCACAAGCCACTGCTGAGGCTCTGAAAATTGTGGCTAAGACTCTTAATAATGACCCCAATGCTCGTGATGCCCTCCAGTTTTTACTGGCTCAGAACTATATCGATATGGGTATGCAAGTTGGCACTAGCGAGAGTAGTAAAGTTATGTTTATGGATCCTCGCAGCATTCCGGCAACCATTGAAGGGATGCGTTCGATTGTCGGTGATGGAGACCAGGTTAACCCCAATTCCCTAGGCATGAATGTGAATCAAAGGGGTAGTTGAGAGTAAATCACCCATACCTAGACGGGTATCCCCGTTTAGGTAGGTTTTATGTCTAGGCTTAAAAAATCTTTTAGCCCGAGGAGCGCCATCCCCGATGGCAGAGTTGCAAGCTCCTCGATTTTTTCTATGGTAAAATTAGTGTAATTGACAGTAATGGAAAATTAAGGATTATTCTTGCTTACCATTACCCCGCCAGACCTAAACAATGTAACTCTTGATTGGTTTTGCCACCACCACACTAATCGATAGTATGACGGTTGAATGGTGAAAGTAAAAACAGAGTAAATCCACAGGTGTTAATATAGCCAAGGGATATAGGAGCCTGTTGACAGCGATTCTAGCCAACGCAGTTTTAACTGGTTGGCGCTGGTATAACCACAGGACACCTAAATCCCTTGAGAAAGTTCCTTGGAACAGAACATCTCACGAGATTCTTGCTTAACACAACCATTCATCACAGCTAGCTGTAGCTTCATGAAGGCATTTAAGTCTTCCAGTGGATATTTTCTGGTTAGAAGCTTCCGTAGCTTGTCTTCTTCTGTCACACTCAAATAGCCAGTTTTGAGTGCTTTTTGTACAACTTCCCTGATATTAGCCATAACACAAGCACCTATTAGAATCAGAATGTACCTTCGAGGCTGAAAGTCTAGCAAAAGCCAATTTGGACTATGCCTCTAAAGTACTTATCACCCTTTTTTAAGCTTTTGATTATTTTGATGACACTGAATCCCTGTTCAATGTTCCATTGAAAATTGTACATTGTACTGGGATCGTGTCTTTGGCTAGCTAAGCCGCTAAGGAAGAATCACCAAGCTTCTGTTAGCATTGCTGTTGTAGGTGATTACGGTATTATCTCATTCTGACTCTTGATATTCTGTAGCATTGGTTACAGAACACTGTTCACATAATCCGAAAAATTCCAAGGTATGGTAAAAAATCGTGAATTGATAAGAATCTTGCAACTTCTTCTGTAATTGAGGTATGGGACATTCTTCAATGGGAATAGACATATCACAATTGAGACAAGTGAGGTGATGTTGATCATTTTGTACACCACTGTAGAGGGATTCTCCACTACCAAGAGTCCGGACTTGCACCATTCCTTCTAGTTTTAAAGCATCCAAAGCGCGGTAAACTGTAGCCAAACCCATAGATTGCTTACGTTTGCGCAGCTCTACATAAAGATCTTGGGCCGACATAGCCCGATTCAAGGTTGTGAGCAGTTTCAGAATTCGCTCTTGAGAGCGGGTGCGTTGGCCTTTCATTAATCTTTTTTTAATATCCTAGAATTTTTTTGATGTTAATGGTGCTTGTTGGTTCAAACTGTAAAGAAGGATGAATGATAAACGGATCATGAGCAACAATGAGCGCGGCTGTGCCCAAATCCCAGGATTAGGCTATCGCTAGTTACGCGCTGTGGCAGCTCAAAAAAATACTAGCTCAAAAAATACTAGTTGCTGATAGACTTTTTTAATCCTTGATCCTTCATCCTTGATATTATATCCATTATCATTATATAGTGAAAGGGGAGAGTTGTGATTAACAAATATCAGGCTTCTATTTATGTTACACTTAGAAATTCCGTATTGGATCCAGCCGGTGTAGCTGTTGAGTCAGGACTGAAGCAGCTAGGCTATGAGAGTATAGAACAGGTGCGTATTGGTAAATATATCGAACTTAGCCTGAGTGCTGCTAATGAAGATATGGCGCGAGAACAATTGAATCAGATCTGTGACCAGCTCTTAGCCAACCCAGTTATTGAAAATTATCGCTTTGAATTGGTTGAGATTTCAGCAAAACTAGGAGTGGAAGCATGAAATTTGGGGTGGTGGTCTTTCCTGGGTCAAACTGTGATCGCGATTTGGCCTATGTTACAACTAGCTTACTCCAATGTCCAACCAGGATGGTTTGGCATCAGGAAACCGATATTTCTGACTTAGATGTGGTGGTACTCCCAGGGGGCTTTAGCTATGGGGATTACCTGCGCTGTGGCGCAATTGCCCAGTTTTCTCCGGTGATGCCAATGGTGGTAGACCATGCTAAACAGGGTAAATTTGTCCTGGGCATTTGTAATGGTTTCCAGATGCTGACCGAAATGGGGCTGTTACCAGGGGCATTAGTCAGAAATCGGGACTTACATTTTATTTGCGATCGCGTTCCAGTTAAAGTAGAGCGCACTGATTTATATTGGACTACAGCTTATCACCCAGGAGAAATTATAACTCTACCTATTGCTCATGGTGAAGGGCGCTACTACGCTGATGCTGACACTCTCAAAGCTCTCGAAGATAATGGTCAGGTATTGTTTCGTTACGCTACTGTTTCAGGAGAGATAGAGACAACAGGTAATCCCAATGGTTCCCTGAATAACATTGCCGGAATTTGTGATACCACTGGCAAAATTTTGGGTATGATGCCCCATCCAGAACGAGCAGCTGATCCGATGTTAGGCAATATCGATGGGATGAGATTGTTTCAGAGTTTGTTAAAGACTTTTAACAATTGCTAGTGTTTTCGGTACCACAAATTACCGATAACCGCAACTGCTACATGGGTTCCCTAAACCTTATCTGTGTGCCAAAGATTCCAATTATACGGGATATGGTTGACTGATAAATATTGCCATAAACGGAAGTTTATACTTTTTAAAATTAGTGCCTGTTAATGCTCGAAAAAGTATTTTAAAAAGTAAAAATAAGCAGAGGTTAGTCGTTGAGTGTACAGGGAGTGTTTGTTAAAATTTATTGTTATATTTAGTCAAATAAAAAAATATAAATATAAAATCGAATAAGATGAAAAAATGCCTGAAACTCACTTTAAAATTGAATGGCCTGATGGTTCTCAGGAACTTTGTTATTCTCCTTCTCTAGTGGTCAAGAAATATTTTAATGCTGATCAAGACTATTCCCTTTCGGAATTTGTCGCACTGTCTCGGACTGCGCTTAACGATGGTAGTGATCGCGTCAAAGCTCAATTTGGTTTCCCTTGTAGCAAAGCACTAGGACAACTGAAGATAATAGAAGACAAAGCGAAGAAGTATAGTAATCTATGTGATCCAAAAGTGCGATTGCTAAAATTTATCGATGTCCAACCCACAGAATAATTCAATAAAAATTGATGCAAGCCACTTCTGCTCCAGACTCCACTACTATCCTCGCTGGCTTCCATGCTCTCTCCGATCCCCTGCGCCTGGCAGTGATTGAGCTACTGCGATCGCAAGAGTTATGTGTGTGTGATTTATGCGATCGCTTAAATGTCCAGCAATCAAAACTATCATTTCACCTGAAAACCCTTAAACAAGCTGGTCTGATTCGCCCCCGTCAACAGGGAAGGTGGATGTACTACAGCCTGAATTTGCCCCAGTTTGTGGTTTTAGAGCAATATTTGGCAGAATTTCGTCGCACAGCTGTGATGGTACCTGCCCGTAGTTGTTCTCAGACTAGCTTAGGGTCTAGCTTGAATGGCTAAGGGTCTTCTGATCACAGTATCAAGCGGCTTAAACCACAGACCCTGTCAACTGCTTTTGATGTACCTAATACCATTAGGCCAATACCGTTAGCCAATTCAGGCGATGGCTTAACTATTGTTTAAGCAATAAATCAATTTTTTTTGATATATTAGGATTAACTAATTAGAAAAACAGGAGGGATATTCATGGCTACTCTCAAAACTCATGTCTCCCTGAATGTCACTGACCTTCACAAATCTGTGACATTTTACCAGGCAATGTTTGGTGTGTCTCCAGTTAAATACAAAGCTGACTACGCCAAATTTGATTTGGCAAATCCGCCCCTCAATCTCACCCTAGAACTAAACCCCAATATGCACTCTGGTGGCACATTATCTCATCTAGGTGTACAGGTTGAAACGACAGAAGACGTACAAGCTCAGATCAAGCGTTTTCAAGCTGCAGGACTAGAGGTGTTAGAGGAAAAGAACACTCACTGTTGCTATGCCATCCAGGATAAGGTGTGGGTAAGTGACCCAGATGGTAACCGCTGGGAAGTATTTGTGGTGAACATCGAAGATACTGCACCCGAGATGAATCTGAAGATTACCGACAATTCTCAGCAGGAATCTAATACTGTGACATCCTCCTGCTGTGGATAAATTTAGATCACCGTTAAATGAGAATCCGCAAACTGATACCCAAACAAACTCTCTGGCCCTTAATATCCCATTGCTGGCGAGAGGCAGTAACTGAGGGCATGGCTACATTTATCTTAGTCTTTGTTGGCACTGGTGCTGTTATGGTTAATCACATCACTGGTGGAGCCTTAACTCATCTGGGCGTCAGTTTTGTGTTTGGAGCAGTGGTCGCTGCTTTAATCTATGCCACAGGACATATTAGCGATGCCCATATTAACCCAGCTGTTACTCTTGCTTTCTGGGCTAGTGGTTTTTTTCCCGCTCGCAAAGTGTTACCTTATATCCTGGCTCAATGCATTGGTGCGATCGCTGCTTCAACATTACTGTTGTTGACACTGGGGTATGTTGCTGATCTTGGCGCAACTCTGCCTCTACAAGGTAACTGGTTTCAATCCTTAGTGCTGGAAGTAGTACTCACCTTTATCTTAATGTTTGTGATCTTAGGCTCTGGTCTTGACCGCCGTGCTCCCATTGGCTTTGCTGGTTTGGCTATTGGCTTAACCGTAGCATTAGAAGCAGCTTGCTTCGGACCAATTACCGGTGCCAGCATGAATCCAGCCCGTTCATTAGGGCCAGCCCTAGTAGCTGGAATTTGGCAACATCAATGGATTTATTGGGTTGCCCCAATTGTAGGAGCGCAATTAGCTGTGATTGCCTATCGGCAACTTTCCCATGGATTTAGGGATATTCAGTAAAAGCATAGCTAAGCTAAAACGCATTTAAAATGGGTTTTAGCAATGGCAAAAGGCAAAAGGCAAAAGGCAAAAGGCAAAAGGCAAAAGGCAAAAGGCAAAAGGCAAAAGAATAGTGGATTATATTTTTTTTAGTTAATTTTAATAATATACAGTTTAAATGTATAAAATTTAAGCTAAAAACTAACAAATAACAACTAACAAAAAAAATAACTATGAAACAAATCATGTTTGTTTGTAAAAGAAATTCCTGCCGTTCTCAAATGGCAGAGGGGTTTGCTAGAACCTTAGGAGAAGGGAAGATTTCTGTTACTAGTTCTGGACTAGAAGCAAGCCGAGTTCATCCTACGGCAATTCAAGTCATGGATGAAATTAATATAGATATTACTGACCAGACGTCTAATCCTTTAAAGGATTTCAAGGCTGAAGACTATGATGCTGTAATTTCCTTGTGCGGCTGTGGTGTTAATTTACCAGAAGCCTGGGTGTTACGAGATGTGTTTGAAGATTGGCAGCTTGATGATCCTGATGGGCAACCACTAGAGACGTTTCGCCGTGTCCGAGATGAAATTAAAGAACGAGTAGCTAAGTTAGTAGAAACCTTGAGCTAATTAGTTGGTTTACGGTTAATTTCAAGGACTTATAAACAGCCTATTTATCTAGTAATTATTTGATACTTTACATTACTATTACCTTCCGGAGGATTTTGGATAAAATCAAATAAACGGTGAGCTAACTCTAATTTAGTGCAGCGATTAATCTGTTGGTGCCGTCCTCTTTTATCAATCAAAATTGCCTGATTGGTATCACTGCCAAAACCAGCATTTGGTTTGTCAACTGGGTTAGCTACAATTGCATCCAATCGCTTCTTGTTTAATTTTTGTAACGCAGGCTTGATAATATCTCCAGTCTGTGCTGCAAATCCAACTAAGTACTGATTGGGCTGTTTCAGTCGTCCCAATTCAGCTAGGATATCTGGCACTGGTTTTAAAGGTAGAGCAGCAGGAAGTCCATGCTTCGGTATCTTCATCTCCTGGTAGATTCCAGGGGTTACATCGGCTACCGCTGCTGCCATCACAATCAAATCAGCATTGGGAAAATTGGCTAGCATCGCCCGGTGCATCTCAGTAGCACTCACTACTGGAACTGTCCGGATACCCATCGGTGCTTCCCAAGTAGCTGGTCCATGAACTAGGGTAACAACTGCTCCCCGATTTCTGGCAGCTTGGGCTAGGGCTAGTCCCATCTTGCCTGTGGAGGGATTCCCGATAAAGCGTACTGGATCTATATATTCCCGAGTGCCACCAGTACTGATTAAGACTTGTTTACCGGTTAAGTCTCGTTTGCCACCAGTGTACAGCAGGGATTGGATAGAGGCGATTATCTCCTCTGGTTCTGCCATCCGTCCTGCACCAATGCGATCGCATGCTAACCGTCCTGCCGTTGGACCAACACTATGATACCTGGGGTCACTTAACAGCTGTTGCCAATTTCGTTGCACTGACTGCTGCTTCCACATATCTGTATTCATAGCTGGTGCCAACAAAATAGGGCAACTAGACGCTAGAACCGTATTGGTTAGTAAGTTATCGGCTAAACCATAAGCCAACTTACCTAGGGTATTAGCCGTCAGAGGAGCAATCACCAATACTTCTGCCCATTCCCCTAATTCAATATGCACCGGGCGTTCGTGCTTTGCTTGCCAGAATACGTTGTCTGTATAAGCTGGATGGCGAGAGAGGGTACTTAGAGTCAAAGGAGTGATAAATTTTTCAGCTCCCTGGGTTAGAATTACCCTTACTTCAGCAACCCCCTTAAATAGGGTAGAAACAACCTCACAAACTTTATAAGCAGCGATGCCCCCACATACACCAATTAAAACTCTTCTACCCTTATTCACGCCTCGTCGTAAGCTTCCATGTCCAGTAAGTAGAGATAGGGTTGTGCTAACTCTGGACGCTGAAACGCCAGTGCCCGCAGTAGATGCCAATCTTTGAGTCCTTCAAATGCGCCAGAGTAATCATCCAGCTCTAGACGTGCAGCCAACTTGGCAACGTCCTCTGCACTGAGAGCTGAAAGGTCACGTTGGGAAATGGTCGTAGTTGCCATTGCTCACGCCTCTCTTGGTTAGCTTTTTTGTTAACAGTTGTACGTCTTCGACAACTTTACTTCTATTATCCCTATTTAGTGACACGACTGACTATAGATAATACCAGCTTTAGCGTGAAGTATTCGTAAATTTTTTATCAGTTTTTAGGGGTCATTTGTATGGAGGCTTACTATAGAAATACAAATTATCCAAAAACTAACTATATTTAGTGATTTATTATTAGTCATTATTAAAGCCCCTTTCCCAATCAGAAATTGTCACAATAAAAGTAGAGTGACTTTTCCATGAACTCTTAGGGTTATGGCTGCTACCCTTACCAGACCCCAATCAATTGAATCCTGGTTGGGTGATGAAGTCGAAAGCCTGGTTAGTTACAAGGCAAACCTTAGTAAAGATTTATTGCATCTCCCTGGCCCTGATTGGGTGGCACGGATTTTTGGCAATAGCGATAGCTCTTCCCAAGTCCTCCGCAGTCTCCAGCAGTTGTATTCAGCTGGACTACTGCTAATCGTTGGCTAATTGATAGTCTAGCGTCTTTTATCAGTAGGCTCAGATGGGTGATAGCACCTCAAGTAGCATCTCAAGAGCATCTCAAGTAGTGCATTAGCTGAGGGCTGAATGCTTACATTAGGGTTTGCTGAAAAAGTCAATAGGTATGGGTAGGAGTCAGCGAGTGTGGAGTCAGCGAGTGTGGAGAAATGGGAATTATATAGGAGGTAGTCGGAAGAATTGTCCCTTGATTTTTCTGCTCTTGTCTGCCCAAAATGTGAATTAAATGAGCTTTTTCGACCGATTTGCTTGCACTTGTTTCGTACCAAAAAGGCTAAAACCTTTATCTGTAAAGGCTTTGAGAGTTAATCAGCAAGCCCTACATTAAGTGGTAGATTTTTGAGATAAAAAAATACTAGGAGGTTAAATCAAATGAATCTGCTCAACCCCCTATTCCTTTACGGAATTAGACATTTTTCCTAACTCACGTTACTTACAGAGACTAATACGAAATCAGTTAGCTTTTGATCAAGATTCAGTAAAGTTTCAGACCAGTATAGATTTAGCATTATACGTTTCTACTTTTTTGTCACTAAGGAAATTTCAAGGAAATTTATCTGATGGGTAACCGGGCTAGGATCCTCATAATTTGGTAATTATTCTGACTTGTGGTACAAAAAAAACGGTCTCAATTATCAACAAGACCGCTCCATCAAAAAAATGCTGACTCAATGTATACTAAGTCCGGAATAGCAAAAATTTTTATCGGAATACACTACTTGGAAAGCCCGATCACTTACCAAGTCTATCACTACTACATGGACTTAGAACATCATACTTTGCTTGAAAGGGAAAGGGGAAGGTTCACCTCATATCAGTAAGAGGATATCTGAAAAGTGTTTTTATACTGAATTTTGCCCCCCTAGCCCCCCAACTTTGGGGGGAAAAAGAGTCCATTTGCTTCTAAAAGTCCCCCAAGATTGGGGGATTTAGGGGGCTTGGAT
This sequence comes from Moorena sp. SIO3E8, assembly GCF_010692445.1. Lineage (NCBI taxonomy): Bacteria > Bacillati > Cyanobacteriota > Cyanophyceae > Coleofasciculales > Coleofasciculaceae > Moorena > Moorena sp. SIO3E8. Next base: position 25,589 of record NZ_JAAHHM010000004.1, read on the forward strand.
GTAGCAAATGAGACTTCTCAGACAACCTCTAAGATATCTTAACTTAATTACATTTAAACTTATAACCATATTGCGTTTGGCAATTACCAATTACTCGTTACCAATTACTCGTTACCAATTACTCGTTACCAATTAACAATTAGAAATAGTTGGGAGAATTGCTAACATAAAATCTCCCATCTCTTGCCACATTCGACCCACTCTCAATCAGTGAAAGGTTTAAGGCTTAACGAGCTTTCCTTTCTGCCCTTGACCCTTGTTTTGCAGCAATTTCCTGGATCAAAATATCAAACGCTTTAGCATACTGAGCATCATCCAAGGTGCCAACTTTGTCACGATTTTTCTGCAAGTCCTTACGCTGTTCATCCGAAAGCTCAAACACAATATCTGGTTCAATTCCGGACTTATTAATATCGCGACCACTAGGGGTAAGATACTTAGCAATGGTTACTGCCAGACCTGAGCCATCTCCAAGCCCTCGGACGGATTGGACTAAGCCCTTACCAAAAGTCTGAGTTCCTACCAAGATGGCACGTTGATTGTCTTGTAAAGCACCCGAAAGAATTTCGCTAGCACTGGCTGAACCACCATCCACCAGTACCACTAATGGTTTATCAGTCAGAGAGCGATTAATTGCTTTCTGGTATTCGGATTTGCCGATTCGGTTAACTGTTGACACAATCGTACCGGAATCAAACCACATCCGAGCAATTTCAATGCTGGCATAAAGTAGCCCCCCAGGGTTAGAGCGGAGATCTAAAACATAGCCACTAACCTTCTGTTCTTCTAACTTTCGGATGGCTTCCCCCATCTCCTTTGCCGCGTTAGCACTAAATTGAGAAAGGCGAATGTAGCCGATGCCATAACCATCTGAAGTTTCCCGATAGCTATACTTTACAGGATGGATTTCAATCCTAGCTCGTGTAATCGGATAGTCAACTACCTTTTGGCCTCGCTGAATGGTTAAAGTCACGGAAGTCCCTGGCTTGCCTCGGATCAGTTGTACTGCATCGTTGACATCCATACCTTCGGTACTCTTGCCATCAATTTTGATAATGATATCCTTCGCCAGAATTCCCGCTTTAAAAGCTGGGGTATCCTCAATGGGGGAAATCACCATCAACTTTTTTGTTTCTTCATCCAGGGCAATCTGAATACCTACACCAGTTAATTCCCCAGATGTATCAATCTGCATATTCTTGAACTCTTCGGGATCCATAAACCGGGTGTAAGGATCGTCCAAGGGCTCTAGCATTTCCCGGATTGCCTTGTAGGCTTGTTCCTTGCTACTGTAAGACCGATTCAGATAATCTTGGCGAACTTCTTCCCAATCAACCTGGTTGAAGGTAGCATCTACATACCTGCGGTTAATAATTTGCCAAACTTCATCAACTAGCTCCTTAGGACTCTCGCGAAAGAAAGCCTGACTTTGAGATAGATGAAGACCAGCTCCTGTAACTGCTACAGTTGTTAGGACTACTGCTGTCGCACCAAGAACCAGGCCACGTTTTGTAATTACCATAATCCTTTCGCTTAAGGTCGGGAAACTAATGCAAAGGAGCTAAGCTAAATCTAACGAACGGGGATGTCAGACAGCTCCTATGCAAATCAATCTGAGACTGACACCCCCTTGTTCAATTTTGGGTAGTCTAACCCTTTTAAGATACCCCTATGGCTATAGCCTTTTAGGGGTGATCTGTGTTGTTGATTAGGGTCATGAGGATCTTATTTATCCATACTAACCTCATTAGCTAATCACGCCATCATACCACCACACCACACCACCATAATCCTATCTAGCTAGGATTTCAAGAAATAAACTATCCTTACTAAGGATAAGGAAGCTGGGGGTATCAGTCCCATATTATTAATTTTCCTCCCACCCAACTTCCCCTCCGGAAAATTATTGTGGTCATTGGTTTTCATCGTTATTTGTTCAATGATTACCCATTCACCATTTCCCAGTCTAACATTACCGCAAAAGACCTACTAATTATTCTATTTGATATGGCTGTTTGTGATCAGCTGACAAAGTTGGCGATCGCTTTCTCTGACTTCTGGGTTGTTTTGGAGATAATTTCTTAGCCAGTGGCAGCTTTTATCTAGCAGATCGTTTAAATTCAAATTCCAGATTGCCACTGTACCATCTTCACTAGCCACTGCCAAGCCTGTTCCATCATGGCTCCAGCTAAGATTTGTGACGCGATGCTCACCAGCTTTCAAGGTTTTGATCAAGGTGTCGTCGAAGCGCCATAGCTGAACCTGGTTGTCCCAGCTGCTGGTTGCCAAAATTTTGCCCTTGGGGCTAAAACGGACTTTGGCCACACTATCAGTATGGCCTTTGAGGGTTGATTGTAAAGTACCATCTTTGTGCCAGAGTTTCACTGTATTATCATAACTAGCGGTCGCCAAGAACTTGTTCTCGGGTGAGAAGCTGACATCCAAAACCCAATTGCGATGACCTGGTAGTGTTTTCAGAAGTTTCCCATCAGCACTCCACAGTTTTACAGTTTTATCATCACTGGCCGATGCCAATCGCTGACTATCCTGGCTAAACTTAACTGCATTAACCCGCTCACTATGACCAGTGAGGGTATGAATCAATTTACCAGTGCGATCCCAAATTTTGACTGTCCTGTCCCGACTGGCAGACGCGAGGCGCTCCGAGTCAGGACTAAAACTAACATTCAATACCCAGTCCTGATGTCCCTTTATTGTCTTAATTAAGGTACCGCTACGATGCCAGAGTTTCACGGTGCCATCTCGACTACCTGAGGCAATTAGCTCACCATCAGGACTGAAACTAATACTATAGACCATATCATGATGCCCTGTTAAGGTTTGGAGCAGCTTACCGTTGCGATCCCAAAGCTTAACAGTTCTGTCATTACTAGCTGTCGCAATCTGTTGAGAGTCTGGAGAAAAGGTGACATCCTGTACATCATCCTGATGCCCTCTTAAAATCACGTGAGACTGATTAATACTACTCCAGAGCTTGATAGTTTTATCGTGGCTGGCTGAAGCCAGAATCAGTTGGTCAGTTTGAGGGTTGGATGGTTGTAGAGGGATATGATAATTGCTGTGGGCTAGGTTGTCTTGAGAACTAAAAGGCTCAGTAGGACGGAAACTGACAGCACTAACCCCATCGCTGTGTCCCTTAAACGTGTTTATTAAAGTGCCTTCACGGTTCCATAGCCGCACTGTATTATCATCACTGCCAGAGGCAATCAGCTGACCATCAGCACTGAAAGCAACACCATTAACCCATCGCTGATGCTTGGGAAAGGTTTTGATTAGCTTGCCATTGGCACTCCACAACCTTACGGTTTGATCATCGCTAGCGGAGGCAATTAACTGACTATCTGGACTAAATACTACACAGTTAACCTGAGCGCTATGTCCTTTAAGAGTATTTAGCAATTTTCCGGTTTGACTCCACAGCTTAATGGTGTTATCGGAACTAGCAGAAGCAATAATTTTGCCATCTCCACTAAAGCTTACCGACCGCACTACACCCCGGTGACCGGAAAAGGTTTTAATTAATTTGCCATCAACAGTCCATAATCGAATTTTCTTATCTTTGCCAGCCGCAGCAATCATCTGCCCATCTCGACTAAAACTGACACTGTATATATGACCAGCATCAGGGGTAATTATTCTGACTAGCTCGCCAGTTTGACGCCATAGTCTGACTGTGCCATCCCAGCTACTAGAGGCAATTAACTGACTATCGGGACTAAAAGATACGCTGGTTACACTATCTTGATGACCTTCTAGGGTTTGGATCAACTTGCCATCAGGATGCCACAGTTTGACCGTTTTATCGCGGCTGGTGGAGGCAATAAACTTACCATCTGGGGAAAAACTGATGCTGGAAACAATATCACTATGTCCTTCGAGTCGATTGTGTTCGGAAACTGAATAAACTGCCTGGGACAGAGCTGTGATTACTTGTAGACGGGTATCTGCCTCTACTGTTCGAGATGGTAGATATTGCTGCTCTTCCTGTTGTAGTTTTTTTGCCGCTCTTAACCCTTCGAGCAAAGCATCAAAGGTTTTATTGGATACGAAAAGAGCTTCTGAAGAGGCACTCAGGGCACTAAGCATAGCATTGACTCGTTGAGATTCGGCTCGCCATCTCAAGGCACCATTGGTCACTGCTAAAAGTGCCATCACTGTGCTAATGGCAATAGCACGCAGTCGTTGTTTACGAACCCGCAACAGTTGACTCTCACTTTGTTTTAGCCGTACTTTAATATTAGATTGGGTACGTTGCTTATATTTTTGACGAATCGGTAGAACTAGATAATCATGAATCAGCTGATATCGGTTTTGTGGTGTTTCTGGCACTCGGAAGACTAAACCGGAACCGACCAAAATTTCCAAAATCAAGGGGATTTGAGTTAGTGTGGAGTTGTCCCAATTGGACAGTACTAACTCAGCTTGAGTTTTCAACGGACGGGTACCTCGTTGATCGGTTAAGGAGAATAAAACTTCCCAGACGGCATCTTCATTCTCTGGCCCACAATCATAAATAATTTGGGAAAGCGATCGCTCGACTAGAACTGTCTTGGGGTCATTTCCCAAAGCTCGGTATCCTTCAAGGGTAGTAATTTTTTCTGCTTGTAGCTGAGCACCCACGACTTGTAACTCAATTAAGCGCACCACTCCCGTATTGGTGACTAAATCCTTTACCAGTGCTTCGATTAGAGCAGGTTCTAACTTAAACTGAGATACTGCTGTTAAGGAGTGAATAACGTTTTTGGCATTCTCTGGGGACAGATCACCTAAGTGATAACGCAGCTTCTGATCTAGGATATTGTTGTTAATCACACTAAGATCCTTAGATCGCTCAAACTCCAACAAGTAATGTAGATAATCTTCTCGCATAGACAAGATTATTTTTACAAAGGGGAGATTGAGAGCCTGGGCTAAAAAATTATAAAACTGATGTCGTTGTTCTAAGTCGGTAGCAAGGAAAAAAAATTCTTCAAACTGGTCAAAAATCAGGACGGTTAATAAGTTATGCTGGGAACACCGATACAACTTATCGAGAATTGGTTTAAGGGTTAAAGGTTTTTCAGCCCAGGCGTTGGAGTCGGGTAAGTTGTTAGCCGTAGGCGTTCCCTTCGCGTAGATTGTTCCCCGTAGGCGTTCCCTTCGCGTAGGTTGAACGGTTAAAGGTGAAACGTTGGCATCTTTAAACTTGAAGACTACTGTACTTGCTAATTCAAGGTCTAGACGTTTTTCCAGCTCACCGAGCCAATTCCTGTAAACGGTTTGCACCACCGTCAAGGTTTGTCTAGCACCAATAATTCTGGAGCTAAGTGCAGGAACTAAACCAGCGTTAATCAGGGAACTCTTGCCAACGCCAGAATTCCCATGAATCACGGTTAGTTTGTGGTCATTGCGGCTAATGCGTTCGAGCAGGCCGTTGACATCGGTTTGACGTCCAGCCGCTGCGATTTCTAGGGCTGATGGACAAAAACCTTTCTTGGTAATTGTTGCGTCAGTTTCTCGATTTGGCCCGACACTCTGTAACGGAGCCATACCAGCAAAGGTAGAAAACCTAAACTGTTGTTCTATTAAGCGTTTTTGTTGCTTAAGTTCAAACCCTCGTTGGTATGCTTTTTGCTCAAAGTAGAGCGAACGCAATTCCTCCAACAGCTCCATGAACAGCTGAGGCTGTTGCTGTAGAGGGTTGGGCTTCATAGTTTTGAGGTTTATGGCTTGTTCAAGATAATTAATCGCAGATTTTGGCTTGCCCAGCTGGCGCACAGATCTAGCAGCTAGCAGCAGATAGGAAGCTCGGTGGCAAAGCTTTTGAGCGTTGAGAGTCGGCTGAGATGTCTCCAGAGTGCGCACAGCTGTGAGGGCTAAGTCTATAGCATGGTTCCAATTCGATTGCTCATAGGCAACTGTTGCCAAAAAGCCATAGGCTCGAGAGAGCTGAACTGGATTATCTTGAGTGTGAGGCTGTGCCAGAAACGCTAGCGCTAAAGCTTCTAATTCTGTCCAATGTTCCAGGTGTTGTAGGACTTCTCCCAATTTTATGGTCAACTGAGCCACCAAGTCCAAGCGTCCTGTTTTAGTAAACAGGTCAATGGCAGTACAGAAGTTTTTCTGGGCTTGCTCCCACTGATAGCAACCGATGGAGTCTTGTAACTGGGCTTGACGGCAATAGCACAAGCCAATGTGATGGAACACTAAACCAAGCCGTTCTAAACCTGAAGGGGTGAGGGAGGGATCAGACAAGGGAGGGATTGAGTGGTTAGTTTGCCCAAGACGTTGCTCGAAACATTTACCTGTCTCCCTTGTGCCTTCTTTTCTCTTCCTAGAAGCTCTGCCTTGGATAGTTGTACATCCGTTTACCTGTTTAACCGGATTATTATAATATTGCTCATCTGAATGGGGAGCTTCACTGCCCAACCAGCCTCCCCATTCTCCTATATCCTGCTGCCAAAAATTTAGACTCTGCTGATAATGCTCCAAGGCCAGATTAATCTGGTCATTTTCAAAGGCATCTCGCCCTAGAATAAAGTGCTTGGTAGCTAGTAGGACAGAATCTATGCTGATGTCACGAGATTGCAAATCCTGTAATGCCCACTCAAATTCTTGGCGTCGGTGGCAATCGCGAGACAATGAAAGCACCTTGTTGGGCAAAAACTCTCCCAAGTCTTTAGCCAAAATATTGGCAAAGATTTCATCTGCCGTGTTGTAACATAAAGTGAGTAATTGCTCAATAGTAAGTTCAAACCGAATCGAGGTAGTAGCCCAATTTTTAAGATATGGAGCAAGCCTGATCAACTTTTGAAGTCCCTTGTCAGTTACCCATACCACTAAGGGACAGGTTAAGCATTTGGGCAATTCATCTCGCACCTGGTTAGCTGAAAGTAGTACCTGGTTGATGCCATCAACTAACTCTAGACCCGATACCATGAGGGCAGATGTTGTCCCATACTGTTGGGTGGTAAAGATATTACTAAATAGAGTTTGACTAGACTTGTTAAAAACTAGCTCACCTATGGTGAGCTCTGTAATTTCTCGGACGTACTGCCATATTTGCTTCCTAAATAACTCGTAGTTGCATCGCACCAAAATCAGTGCAAATTCTCCTTGGGAGAACATTATTGCCCGGGATAGGGTTAATAGAGAGCGAGCACTGTATGGGGCTAGTGTTTCTGGGGGATTTTGCTGCTTCATGTCACTAACCTTTTGACCCCTACTGGTAGAAATTACTTATTACTAGGGTTATTTTCCATATAGATAGTAATATTACTATCAGAACTTATCGGTAAGTATGGGTTTTTAATTATAAAAAACAACAAGCATAATCAGGTCTTACGTAATAAAAACATATTTCATAAGTACCTTGATAAATAGTTCAGTAATTACTACTACTTAGTTTATAAATATAGTTAATTTAAATACTGAATAGCAATGATAAATTCACTTATTGAGCCTCAAGTCCATAGCTTCGATATCAGTGATTTCCCGGAATTTTTATGATTCTATAGTGGGGTGGAAGTATAGGGTTTATAAATGAGATGTAAAGCTGTATGGTCTTTTTTTATTGTCCAATACAATTCCGGAGCTCTTTCTGCTCTTGCCTTTTGCCTCTTGTATGCCAGCCAATTTCTGCAATACATGTGTTTACAACCCAGATACAAACGCCCTTCTAACTTCCTAGACGAAAATAGGTAAAACAGTTAAACTATTAGGATATTAGGACTTCCGCAAAACTGGGCACCAAACTCTAGCTGTAGGCGCGCGGGTGAGTCCCTACAGCTAGAGTTACTGCCGAAGTTTTGACTAGATCAGTTTTTAACTTAATTAGGGACAAAATTTGTCCTTTTGAGCCAAGTAGTAGGTCGTAGGTTGTAGGTTCTAGATGAGGGGATGTACCTGACCTGACGACCTGACGAGGGTGAACCTGAAGGCTAAACTAATGTGATACCAAGCTTTGAGAGAAAGTTCTCCCTCAAAAGGAAAAGGGTGATTAACAGCTCAGGTAACAAGATGATGGCCAAAAGCGTTCTTAGCAAACTGATAAATTCCATAGGTGCGCTTTCCGCATCTAATTATTAAATTCGCCACGGGTCGCACCTGTTGAGTTTTAATTTGTAGGTCAATAGTCTCGCTTAATTTTCTAGAACACCTCACACCTTGCACGCTGAACCCTAGACCCTACACCCCCTTCTCTGGCAAAATCCCTTGGCTTCCAAGGGATTTTAGCCTTGTCACAGAGCTAGAGACCGAAACTTTTCTGTTTCTGCTAACGCTGGGTTGATCCCAAACCAGCGCCCTTGTTCATCTTGGTATTCATAGACAAACATACTGCGCAACAGGGTTTGATATTCTTGTTCCCCCTTGACGGACTGCTGTTGGACGACTTGAGATAGCAACTTCCACTCTTCCTCTTCAACAGCCAGAGTCAAATCATCTCGGTATCCCTTAATCACACGCTCTAAACAACTCCTGGAAAAGGGCGGGTCTTCCTGTTGCAAACAGTTATAGAGCAACCCTAACAAGTTACGGACATGACCCCCACTAATGCGACACATCCGGTCGAGGGTTTCTGGGCTATCAAATACTAGTGGAATCAGGGTTAGCCGCTGTTGAGGATCAACCATTGGAAAAGCTCGGGCTAGCAAGAGCTGTCGCAGCAGTGCCATACCTTCTGGATAGTCACGACCATCCCGTAACTGTATGGGCACCATGGGCAAAATTTTGGGAGCCACACCACCACCGACTCGATTTTTGAGAGTTTCGTACTCATTGGAGAACATTAAGGATAAGGGTAGAGTGTAAACCACATGGCAGTTCAAACGCCTTAACTGAGTACCACGGTCGATAAAGAGATACTCTGGCTGGGAGCGACCTGAAGCCATGGAGCGATTATCAACTCGGTCAAGATTATCAATAATCACCACCAAACCCTTTTTGCCAAGCAATTTCAGCTGCTGAATCGCTGATTGTAAAATTTCTTCGTTGATGGCATTCAAAATGCTTTGGGTGCGGGGTTCTAGATGCTGTCGTAGCAGTTGGCGTTGCTGAGGACTGTCTTTACTTCTGGCTGTAATCTTGGCAATGCCTACCGAAAATTCGGCTTCTGTTGAAAACTCAATAGGAGTTTGCAAAAAGTCTTTGATTTCATTAAATAATTTACTAAAGTAACTGGGTTTGAGCTGTATGCTGATCGCTTCTAGGCTTTCACAGACTGACCTAGCGATGCTGAGTAAAATGTCACTGACATCAACATCCACCATGTCTAGGTCTTGAGAGGACTCAAAATAAACAACATGAAATTGCTGTTTCTCCAAGTCGGCTTTAAGTCTTAACAACTCAGTAGACTTACCACAGCCAATGTGACCAGTAAACAATTGACAGGTAGGTTCATCTGGTGACAGACGGGTAATGGTTCGTCCTAAAGCTTCGATAATCTTTCCTCCCCTGACAGCGGAAAAATCGATATAGTATGGATGGTCTTCTGGATTCCCCATATCTAAGGTTTTAGCTGGGTTACACGCTTTGAAAAATCTTGGTAGATGCAGTTCCATAAATGAACCTCCCACTCCCTGTGGTGATGGTTATGGTTTACAGAAGGCGGTTATAAAGCCCACTCCTTTAACAGGGTGATATAGAAAGCGTCGCCAGTGATTAGTCTTTTGTAAAAGACTAATCATTAATCACTGACCCATCCCACGTACCTTAGTCGTGGGATGAGTTAACTATAGAGGACTGATTAGGCACCAATGCCTTTTCCCATCAGACTGATGGAACCTGTTAAGTATAAAACGTGGGAACCTAGTAGTGGTTAAATTAAAAAAAGTATTTGGTGCTCAGTCAGCAATTGCAAAGTTCAAACCTTGTCGTTACCCAGATTTTTGGGTAGATTGGCGTGAAGCGATCGCGCAATGCGCAAAAAACGCCCACGCCCCAATTGTTAGGCTTACTTCAAGTCATAAATGTACTCTGTCGATTGATCGGTAGTAGATGACCAACATCGCATCAGTCTCTCAATCACAATTGTCTAATCGACGCAAACAACTGCGACGGACACGCCGGATTCAATTTTATCAAAGGATTTGGCGTACACTTTTGGTGGGCGGTATCGCTGGAAGTTTACTCTGGGCAATAACTTTACCAGATTGGATGATTCGTCACCCAGAACAAATCGAGATTCAAGGGAATTATTGGCTTTCTGCTGAAGCGATACGCTCCCTGCTGCCTTTATCCTATCCCCAGTCTTTACTACAAGTACAACCCCAAGTCCTTGCCGAGTTTTTGGAATCTGAAGCTCCTATTGCTTCGGCTAATGTTAGCCGTCAACTAATACCACCAGGATTGACAATACAAGTTAGAGAGCGTCAACCAGTGGCTATTGCTGACCAGAGTAAGCTCCAAACCAAAAAAACTAAAAACTCTACCCCAACCTTGGGTTTAGTCGATGAGCAAGGGATCTGGAGCCCCAAGAGCAGTTACGAACCACTCTCGGCCAACCTGAAGTTGCCGAAGTTGAAAGTGATTGGTCAAAATTCCGATTATCGCCCTTACTGGTTCGATGTTTATCAAGCTGTGAGTCATTCGGCTGTCACAGTTTTCGAGATCGATTGGCGAAATCCAGCCAACTTAATTCTGAAAACCGAGTTAGGAAATGTACATTTAGGTCCTTACAGTGAACACTTTTCCACGCAACTGAGAGTTCTAGATCAGATGCGAGAATTGCCGAAGCGCACACAAAAGAGCAAAATAGCTTACATTGACCTGCAAAACCCAGACTTACCATCGATTCAAATGATCACAGACCATAACAGTGTGGAATCCAGAGTTAAATAACGATAAGCGTTGAAGGTCAGACAAGTCTACATCCCTACTCTGACAGCTAAACCGAGGTGATATTTCCAGCAACCTATGTTTTGTTTCAGGTCAGTTATCGGGTATAGAGCCAGCCGTTGCCAGGGTCTTTGGTTTTTCAATCAACTTACTCTATAGTTAACTCAGACTGCTACATATAACTTATAAAGATAAAGATAAACACTTACCCTCACCTCTTGCAATGACGCTTAATAGTCAACTAGGGCTTGCTGCTCAAAGTTCTAAAATCATCGCAGAAGCAGATCTTTCATTAGGATCCGACAATACACATCCTTTTAGTAACTCTGTATTACAATTCGGTCAAACTTATGATTCTAATCGCATACCCAGGGAAGAAACTAGGAGTGACAATATCGTGCCAGGTAGCGTTGCAAAAATCAAGGTCATTGGTGTTGGCGGGGGTGGTGGTAACGCAGTTAACCGCATGATTGCCAGTGATGTCAGTGGAGTAGAGTTCTGGTCAATTAACACAGATGCTCAAGCACTAGCCCAATCAGCAGCACCCCAGCGCTTACAAATGGGGCAGAAGTTGACTCGAGGCTTGGGAGCAGGAGGGAACCCAGCCATTGGTCAAAAAGCCGCTGAAGAATCCCGGGAGGAAATTGCCCAGGCTCTAGAAGACACTGACCTAGTTTTCATTACTGCTGGGATGGGGGGTGGCACTGGCACAGGAGCTGCCCCGATTGTAGCAGAAGTTGCTAAAGAGATGGGTGCTTTAACCGTGGGAGTGGTCACTCGTCCATTTACCTTTGAAGGACGCCGCCGTACTTCCCAAGCCGAGGAAGGAATTGCCGCTCTGGGGAGTCGAGTCGATACCCTAATTGTTATTCCCAATAATAAACTTTTATCAGTGATTTCAGAACAGACTCCTGTTCAAGAAGCATTTAAAGTAGCTGATGATATCCTGCGTCAGGGGGTGCAAGGGATCTCTGATATTATTACTATTCCTGGCTTGGTGAATGTGGATTTTGCCGATGTGCGAGCGGTGATGGCAGATGCTGGTTCGGCTCTGATGGGCATCGGGATGGGTTCTGGAAAATCCCGAGCCAGAGAGGCAGCAGTAGCCGCCATTTCTTCTCCTCTGCTGGAGTCTTCTATTGAAGGGGCTAGAGGGGTAGTTTTAAATATTACTGGTGGCAGTGATCTGACCCTCCATGAAGTGAATTCAGCAGCAGAAACTGTTTATGAAGTGGTTGATCCCAATGCCAATATCATCTTTGGAGCAGTAATTGATGATAAGCTCCAGGGTGAAATTAGAATTACTGTGATTGCTACTGGATTTACCGGAGAAGCCCAGTCTGCACCTAAATCTGTGGAAACTCCCCTGAATCGGCGACCGATTGCTCCTACACCGATGCCCCCTACTCCCAAGGTTGAGCCTAAGAGTAGACCAGGATTAGATATTCCAGAATTCCTGCAACGGCGTCGTTTTCCTAGAGGACCAAAGGAGTAGAAAAAAACTGGCGGAAACCAAATGGCATGGAAGTAAAGCAAAGCAACCTATAGCCAAGGCAAGACTATTGTCGGTCCCCTTGGTAATTGCTGATTTTACTACTAGGCGTGAAAACTTCCCTAGAGATTGCTCCTGAGCCTGAACCCATGGGAAACTTTTTTCGGTTATCACTATCAATAGTCAGCCAGACTATGGAGCGGGAGTTTTTTTTGACTATCTCCCTAGCTTTTAGCCAACAAGGGCTGCCCACAGATTAAAATTTCAACTATTCTTGCCTTGGATGAAGTTTAGCTATACTTATGACTTCTAATCACCGAACCAACCCCCCTATGCCCAAATCCAGTAGCGATCGTTACCCTAGTTCAACATCGGCAAACAAATCGAATACATACTGTCCATCAGTACCAATTTCTGTCTACCGGGAACTAGCAGCTGAGTTGCAAGCAACACAGGCGATGTTGGACTCTCTCCATTCTCAAAATCAGCATTTAGTTAAACAACACCAGCAGCTGCGACAGGAAGTTAAAAAAGTTATTAATTCAGCTCTGCATCTACAGCAGGTGATCAATTCCTTAGAACCAGTGAGTCCAGCTGAAGTCCATCGACCTCAGCCAGTAAAGCCGCCGGAACCCCGTCAAGCTCCACCAATTCCACCCCAGCGCACCTCTACAACTATCCCAGGGGGTGAATTTTCCCCACCTCAGAGGAAACCTCAAACCCCTACCTCTTCCTATCGAGAAACTTTAGTGATTGAACAAGAAAACAATCGCTCCCTGCGAAGTTCGCAGCCAGAGGCAGTCTCATATGTCAATGGCTGGGTGTTGGTTATAGCTATCTTGGGAATTGTCTTGAGCGCATTTGGTGCTGGCTTTTTGGTGGTGAAACCGATACTAGATAGTAATCGTTGAACCATTTTGCTGCTTGATTAATCGATTAATGGCGGGTTCTTTGAGATTCATCCGCCAATCTATTGTTGTACTAAACCTCGGCTGTATTTACCGCTATTTTCGCCTCCGCATTGCACCATTAATTGGAAAATTACCATCATTACTGTCAAGGGAAATCGGTTTGTAGCAGTTAATGGCCAGGTCTATAAGGTTTGCCAGGGTCAATTGTGCCCAGAACATTGGCTGATCACAGATCTGTTTACTTAGATCAAATCTACAGTCATTAGTCAGTGGTGAAGGGCAAGAAAAAACCTGCTCAACCTGAGTTCGATATAAGCGATCGCTCCATGAACGAGTAAGGGATAGAAGATTTGGGCAACTAGGCTAGATTAAGGCGCTAGATTAAGGCTTTGAGCGTGACGTTGAACTCAGGTTAAAATTCATTCTTATGTATAACTCATAACAATGAATTTTAGCAGAGTGAGTATTTAATGGGAAGTAGAACTGGTCGTACACAGCAAGGCATGGTCTAGATTGGTTGTGAGTGCTCTCTTCACCTGAGTTCGATATCAGGGTACACTCCAGAAAAAATCACGGTGCGCGCCTCCAAGGGCGCGAGGGGTTGCTCGCGCCCTTGGGTTGCACCGCAATGTACTAAAACAATATTGATATCGGTAGCCATAGTTTCTTAGGAAGATCTGACGAACAGACTTATATCTGTTAGCGATGCAGCAAGGGAAAAGGGGAGCCAGCTTGGTCTTGGGGGAAACCCCCACTCGCCCTTTGCATCAAGAATGGATTTAAGAAACACGAACCGGCAGCAAATCCATCAACGATAGGGGTTTGAAAAAGTGTTTCTGCCAGAGATGGGTTTGAATTGATCGGGACACAACAACAAGGTAAGACTCATATTAATGACCAAAATGGCAAGCAGTTCTCAGAAAGAGGATTTACAATGAACTATCAGGTTTCTATGAGTATGAGCGTGCAACTGTGATTCCCTATGACTTTCTAAAAGCGATCGCAAATGAACACGGTGTATCTAAAGCCGAGCTGGAGGTTGTGGCTTTGGCGATGGAGGGTCAATCGACAAACGCGATCGCAAAAATCCTCGACATTAGTGAACATGCAGTGCGCAAAAGACTCAGCGAGGTCTACAAAAAGTTTCCTATATCCGGGACAGGGCCTGTAAAGCTAACCAAACTGCAACAGCTGCTGGTCAATCGCTATCAGAGTGATCTAGAAACCCAGGATATCTCCTCTAACTGCAGAAGCTATACCCCTATCTCTACTGTCCAATCCTCAAACCCCAAGCAGATGGATTGGGGTGAGGCACCAGATGTTTCTGTTTTCTATGGTCGTACTGAAGAACTACGCCAGTTAGAAACATGGATTGTTAAAGATCGTTGCCGATTGGTGGCACTACAGGGTATGGCAGGGATTGGTAAAACCACCTTGTCAGTGAAGCTGGCTAAACAAATTCAGGATCAGTTCAAGTATGTGGTATGGCGTTCCTTACGTCAGGCACCCCGGTTAGAGGATATCCTAGCAGCACTGCTCCAATCTTTATCTGGCTCCCTAGAAACTGTAGGATATGAAACCGCAGGGGGGTTAAACCCACTCCCTAGTCCTAAAACTGCCAAGGAGCTGATCTCCCAACTAATTGAGTACTGCCGCCAACACCGTTGTTTGATAGTCCTCAACGGTGCCGAATCTATTCTACAGATTGGTACACTTGCGGGCATCTACCGAGAAGGGTATGAAGGCTATGGTGAATTCCTCAGACGCTGGGGAGAAGAACCCCATCAAAGCTGTTTGTTGATTACCAGTCAGGAGAAACTCAGCGAAATTTCGTTACAAGAAGGAGAGACTTCACCTGTGCGTTCCTTAAAACTTGAAGGTTTAGGGGAAGCCGCTCAGTATATTTTGCAGGAAAAAGGATTGTCTGGGCAGAAAAACTGGGACTATTTAATTCATGGGTATCGTGGTAATCCCTTGATGTTAAAACTTGTTGCCATAACCATCAAAGAAGTTTTTGATGGCAGTGTGACTGATTTTTTGGCAACTACCCTATTTACTCATGACGTTAGTGACTTTATCGAAGAAATCTTAGATAGGTTATCAGATTTGGAACATAAAATTATATATACCATGGCTAGTCACAAAGAACCTGTAATGCTAACTCAATTACAGGATGAATTACTGGAGATATCGCCTCAGGAATTACTCAGGGCTCTAGCCTCCCTCAGACAGCGATCCCTAGTGGAAAAATCTGAAGGCGGATTCACCTTGCCTCCTGCAGTCATGGAAGTTACTAACCAATTAATTGCTGAGCGAGAATAGTCATAATATCCCAGTTTACTAATTTTTTTTTAAACTATTAATAGTTTAATTTTATAACTGGGTGATATCGATTCCAGTTAATCACTTCCTATTCAAGGAAGTCGTTAATTGTAAATTGTTAATGGTCTAGGGTCAATTAACATTTTACAATTCACAAAAATTAACAATTCACAAACAACCAAGAATGATAAGTATTAAATTGGACATGATATGACTCAAAAGGGTTTCTAGGCTTTAAATACAATAGCTGGATCAATACGAGTCACCTTTTGGATAGCGAACAAACCCGAAGTTACACACATTACCACAGTTATACCAAAAACACCTGTTGCAGATATTGGCGTGATCAAAAGGATAATTCCTTTTGATTTAACCCACACACTCAACCCCCAGCAAAGGAGCATACCAGGCACATAACCAAGAACAGCCATCCACAAGGCTTGTTCGACAATAACACTATAAATAAAGCGATCTGGTGCGCCCATTGCTTTTAGGGTACCAAACTCTTTGATATGGTCAGAAACTGAGGCATAGAGAATCTGAGTGACAACTACCATGCCAACAATCACTCCCACAGCAGCACCTAGACCCAATACAAAACCAAGACCTGTTCGCACCTGCCAGTAATTTCGGGTCCTGCGTGCCATTTCAACCTTTGTATAAGCACGAGTCCCGGGTAAAGCAGCTTCTAAATTCTGCTTGAGTTGCTCAAGATCTTGACCTAGTTTAGCCTTTACCATGATATAGGTAATGGGGTCTGTCAGGGTCAAAGGTGTAGGTTCAGGAATCTCCGACTCATCAGACTTATTCAAAGACTTTGACTTTTCGTAAATAGTGGTACACTGCAAATTATCTGAAGATTCTACAGTGCAGTTAAGCTTAGAGGTATAGCTTGTGTTGATATAGGTATTGGCATTTTCTAAGGAAGCAAATACAAATGGGCTAGCTACAAGGGATTGACTCTCTGTGGTTAGGCCGACCAAGCGAGCAGGCAAGAAGTTAACCGTAGCAGTATCACCGATATCTGTCACATTGAGCGTCGGTAATCTGCTTTGATCCACCATAACCGTGTAAGGCTCCTTAAGGGTCTTCAGTCTACCCCGAGTGATTTTTCCGGGTTGGAACAGTGTGCCCCCTAGGTCAAATCCAATCAACTTCACAGGACTGGTATCTCCCTTAAGAGGACGCCATCGACCTGACCCCATCAGTAGTGCTTCTGCTCGCTCCACACCTTTGACTCGTTGAGCTTGATCCAGCTGATTCTTTAAAAGTGGCTCGGTTAGCTCAAACTGAACCATTCGCTCAGAACTTACCCATATATCTGCCTCCGACCCCTCAATCAGAAGAACTGTAGAGCGAGTGAACCCGTTGAGTAGACCAGTTTGAATGGTGACTAGGCTAACGGCAAACATAATTCCTGCTTGAGCGACCAGAAAGCGAGGGATGTCTGCCCAGAGGTTTTTGCGAGCAATAGAGACCATAGGAGATCATGCCGAGAGAACTGTTAAGTAATATAACGTCCGAGAAGTTATAAATTGTAAGGTGTGGGTTTTTGGTAATTGTTATTTCTCCCAACCTTGGTACGAAGAAGGCCTGATCGCAAGCGTCAGCGACTACAACTAGTCTATGGGCTGACTCTGTTGATTGAAAAAGCTTTTAGAACTGAATAGGGCAAGGGTTTCACAACTGTAGCCCGTCCTTGGTGAATGCTTACAGTCAACCTCATAAAGGCAGTGTAGCTCATAGACTTTTAATTAACTAACATTAACGAACCAGTAAATTTTTGTAAATCCCTGCCAAGATGGCAACATGGCTCAGTGGCAAGAGTGATACATTTCAGTAGTTTTCTGGCATAGAAGGTCATAAATAATCAAAAACTTCAGTCAATGCGTAAATACCCCATAGTCTATCTCTTGTAATTTGTGTAAACTCACGGATACGTCAACCTTATAAAATTCTGTAGCATTGAGCTAGCAGTTACCTGATCAATCATATTTTACTTGTGCATCTCGGTGAAAGTCTTTAACTGTTCCCGGTGTTTTTTCTTGCCTATGGTTAAGAGAGTCTCACGCCAATCGGCAAATTATTCCGGTAATGGCAGCACTAGGACTTCGGAGTTTTGCTGACAACGGCAATCAGGTAAACCAAAGGCAATGATGGCGATAGAACAAAATTATCCTCTAATTCCAATCAAAGAGTTTACTTCCGTCAAACAAGCAGGGTTGTTTGAAATTTTAAAGCAGCCTCGGTTTAGCGGTCAACTCATTCTAAGTGATCCTAGTAAACAAGAATGGATATTTCACATTTATATGGGTCGCCTGATGTATGCTACCGGAGGGACTCATCCAGTCAGACGGTGGCGTAGAAACCTACTCATTCACTGTCCTCAGACATCTGCTCAGCTTTCATCACTGCAAGACGATCTAGCTAATACCAATTGGGAAGATGTCAATGTCTGTTGGGACTATCATTTGCTATGCCTATGGGTAGATCTGCACAAGGTTACCCGTGATCAAGCTATCAAAATGATTCAGTCTGTCATAGTAGAAATACTTTTTGATGTTACCCAAGGCATGCAGATCACCTATCAAATCAAACCAGATTCCTCATCATCATTATCATCATTATTTAAACCACTGGTCTTGATTGACGCAGAGCAAGTCATCCATGACGCTGATCAAGTTTGGGAAGCTTGGCAAAGTGCTCGTGTAGCAGACCGCTGCCCTAATCGGGCACCAATCATCAGGCAGCCCAAGCAACTGAGAATTAAAACATCCCCTCAGGCTTACCAAACTATGACCAAGCTGTTGAATGGACAATATACCCTACGAGACTTGGCCATACTAATGAAACGGGATACTAGGGCAGTTACCCTCTCGATTCTACCTCACCTGCAATCAGGATTAGTGGAACTGATAGAGATTCCGGATTTACCTGCTCCAGTTTCACTACCTCCGAACGAAACATCGGTAAAAACTGTTCCTGAGCAGAAACCTTTGATTGCCTGTGTGGATGATAGTCCCCTGATCTGCCAAAGCATGGAAAAAATTCTTACCTCAGAAGGCTATCGCTTTGTGGCTATTAATGATGCACTTAGGGCGATCGCTACTTTGTTAGCGACTAAGCCAGATTTGATATTTTTAGATTTGGTCATGCCAAATGCTAATGGTTATGAAATTTGTGGTCAATTGCGTAAGCTCTCCTTTTTCCGCAATACTCCGATCGTAATTTTAACGGGTAACGACGGCATTATAGACCGTGTGAGAGCTAAGATGGTTGGCTCCTCAGATTTCATGAGTAAACCCATCAATCCTGAAGAAGTATTGAGAGTTATCATTAAACATCTTAAACAAATTAATTAGAATTTACTAGATAGCCGAAATTTAAGTAAGTATTTACAAAAATACGTTTAAACACTTGCTTATCTGCTTATAATTTTATAGTTATTTAAAAAATCGGAGAAAAATGGTTACCGCATTAATTGTTGAAGATTCATTAACAGATCTAGAAATCTTCAGAGGTTATCTCAAGCAAAATGGGTTTAATGTATTAACTGCCAATAATGGCTCAGAAGCCCTAGAAAAAATTAGCAGTAATCAGCTAGATTTGATTGTGCTTGATGTTGTCCTTCCGGATCGCAGTGGTTTTGAAATTTGTCGAACCCTTAAAAATGAAGCTAAGACAAGCCAAATACCTGTGATAATCTGCTCCACCAAAGATACTGAAATGGATAAATTTTGGGCTTTGAAGCAGGGAGCAGATGCTTACCTGTATAAGCCTGTTGATCACGCAGAACTCCTAAAAATCATTAAACAACTGGTCAAGGGCTAAATCTCAGATATAAAAAAACAGAGATCATCATGGTGTCCAAGTTTGTCCCAGCTTCAGCTTCCCCATCATCAGCGACTGAAACGGCTGCGAATGAAATTAGACAGCAGTTTCTCCGGTTTCATCTAGTACCTGATACTACTGCTTTAATGCCAATTAATCAGCTGACTGAAGTGCTGACTATTGGTGTTGGTCAAATTATTCCAATTGCCCATATGCCACCTTGGGTCATGGGTGTTTACAACTGGCGGGGTGAAGTTCTTTGGATGGTCGATCTCGGACACATTGTGGGATTAACTCCTTGGCATCAGCAACCGGTAAACACATCACACTACACCTCCTTAGTGTTGCATATCCAGTCTCATGATCCTAAGTCCATTAAATATAACCAAATGCTAGGGTTGGTTGTCAACCGGGTAGAGGACATTGAATGGTGCAATCCCGATTTGATTCAACCTCTGCCATCATCAAGCATGAATCCAGAATTGGCAAAGTTTTTACAGGGATATTGGCTAAAACATGGTGGGGAAATGCTAGTAGTTTTTGATGGCCAACTAATTTTTGATACCAAGTTTTAATTATACTATTCAGGGACGGTAACCTGAACCTATTATTTCATAATAAATTATCAAAACTAATTATCGATAATTATTAGTTAATTAATTATAAAGTTAATTTAAAAAAACGGAGATAAAAACTAAGTGTTGCATCATGAAAAAAGAAACGAATAATTTTAATTTAAATGGCAATAATAGTGAGATTGTAAAAACAAAAAATGCGCTGGTTAAAACACTCTTGCCTGATTCAACTATTTCTAACGTTAACTTGCGGGTTGTTCAAGAGTTAACAGAAGCTGAGACCGAAGTCACTCATTGGGCAGACCAAGATATCAATGCAGGAGATCAGCTCCTGGAAGTGCTCAAAACTCAAAAAAAAAATCAGAGGAATAAAAATACTCTCAGCCGCCAGTTGTTGACAACGATTATGCCAACGGTATTGATTCCTCTGACTCTGGCTAGCCTAGTAAGTTACAGAATTGTTCACGAGCATGACAAAGAGCGAAATAAATTACAGCAGCAGGAGCAAGCTCTAATTGCTGGTGAAGCAGCTAGCCAACTGATTAAGGATACCTTTACCGTACCAACCTTATTAGCTAGTAATCCCTTAGTCATCAATGCAGCTCATGCTGGTAGCAAAACCGCAGAACAGCAACAACTTCAGAAACTGGCTATTCACGAGATTGAATTGCGTTTTCAAAACACAAAGCTCCTCCAACCCAATCCACAACTCAATCGTTACTTAAAGAGAATCGTTAAGGATTTAGGTCTAGGGGAATTATTTGTCACTGACCGCTATGGGTACAACATTGCTTATAGTAATCCCACCTCTGACTTTGTGCAAAGTGATGAAGACTGGTGGCAACAAGCAAAGCGTCAA
The DNA here is from genome assembly GCF_010692445.1 of Moorena sp. SIO3E8. Lineage (NCBI taxonomy): Bacteria > Bacillati > Cyanobacteriota > Cyanophyceae > Coleofasciculales > Coleofasciculaceae > Moorena > Moorena sp. SIO3E8. Next base: position 46,415 of record NZ_JAAHHM010000004.1, read on the forward strand.
GGGCGTTGGGTCAGTGAACTGGACTTTGATGATTCAGCTAATGTCTTTGGTTTTGATCTTGCTCAGGCCATCAAGGATCCTCAATCAGGAGAATTTCTTGGGGTGATTAAAGCTGTGCTACCCATGAATCAATTAGAGCAACTGTTCCCTTATCTAGAACATATCGGATTGATGGGTTCCCAACAAGTGCAGCTGATAGACACTAGCCAAGGCATGGTAATTAGTACCCTCACCCCTGAAGGTAGTCTGGATGAGGAAAATATCATTGGGGGTGAAGCGATTTGGGAAATTGCTAAGTTTTTAGTCAAGGCACCAAGGCAGCTAACTATTAATACTAAGCAAGACTTCAATGGTTTCAAAGCTAAGTATTCATTAAAGGAAGCAAGACTTTCGACCTATACGAATAAAACGGGGAAGCAGGTAAAAATTGTTTACTTGCTCTATAAAAATAAGTTCTATACCATTGTCACTAATCCACACACGGATTGGGTATCCGTTGCTTCCGTGGACAAATCAGAACAGCAAAGCGCTGGTAATGAGTTAATTGTAGCGTTTCTCTTCATAGCCCTAGGCTTGGGAGCAGTGACTCTGATCGTTGTTCTGCTTTTATCCCGCCGCCTATCTGCTCCTCTAAGTCAATTGTCTGATACAGCCAAGGAAGTGGCTGCGGGTAATTTAGATGCGATTGCTCAACCAAGTGGTACCGCAGAAACCCAAACCCTAGCTCATACCTTTAATAACCTAGTAGCCAGGATTAAAGTTCTGCTACAAGACCAAAGCCTTGAGGCTAAGCGTGCTAAGCAACTGAAAGATATTACGATTCAGCTAACTCAAGCCCTTGACCTCCAAGAGATCCTGGATATGGTAGTCCAAGGGAGCCGACAAGGGCTGGATGCGGATCGAGTGGTTGTCTATCGCTTTGACCCCAATTGGAAAGGTACTGTCATTGCTGAATCGGTGGCTGCGGGTTGGCCCCAGGCTCTCGGTGCGGAAATTGCTGACCCTTGTTTTGCAAAGGATTACGTGGATAAGTACATCCAAGGTCGAGTTAAGGCAACACCGAATATTTATGAAGCTGGTCTGACCCCGTGTTACCTGAAGCAGTTAGAACCCTTTGCGGTCAAAGCCAATTTAGTTACCCCGATTGTGGTTGAAGGGGAACTCTTGGGCTTATTAATTGCTCACCAATGCAGTGAACCTCGAGCCTGGCAAGCCTCGGAAATCGATTTCTTAACCCAAGTAGCTAACCAAGTGGGACTAACCCTTGACCGGATCAACCTCTTAGAACGGCAAAAAATTGCTGAAACCGAGCAACGGACTGCTAAAGAGCAGCTTCAAAAACGAGCACTGGAATTGCTGATGGAAGTAGACCCAGTTAGTAAAGGAGACCTCTCGATCCGTGCCCGTGTAACCGCCGATGAATTGGGAACTGTTGCTGATTCCTACAACGCTACCATTGAAAGCTTGCGGAAACTTGTGGTGCAAGTGCAACAGGCAACCAAGCAAGTTACCACCACCACTACTCAAGATGAAGCAGCGATTCGAGAATTATCCACAGAAGCCTTACGACAGTCGGAGGAAATTACTGCAGCCTTACAACGAATTCAAGACATGACCACTTCAACTCAAGCTGTGGCTGCTAGAGCCTCTGAAGCTGAAGCTGCAGTCAAACAAGCGGCTCAGACAGTCCAAGCTGGGGATACTGCTATGAACCGCACTGTGGAAGGCTTTATGGCGATTCGGGAAACTGTAGGCAGTACTGCCAAGAAGGTCAAACGCCTTGGGGAATCCTCCCAAAAGATTTCTAAAGTAGTTAACCTGATTAGTAACTTTGCCGCTCAAACCAACTTACTAGCGTTAAATGCTTCTATTGAGGCAGCTCGTGCTGGGGAAGAAGGTCGAGGCTTTGCGGTGGTTGCGGATGAAGTGCGAGCCTTAGCCCATCAATCAGCAGAAGCAACCGCAGAAATCGAAAAAATTGTGGCACAAATCCAAATGGAAACCAATGAGGTGGTAGCTGCCATGGAAGCTGGTACTGAACAAGTGGTAGGAGGAACGAAACTGGTGGATGATACCAGGCAGAGTTTGAATCAAATCACTACAGTAATGGTCAAGATTAATGAGTTGGTCGAAGCGATCGCTACGGTAACTGTTGAGCAAACTCAAACAAGCGTTTCAGTGACTCAGACTATGACTAATGTGGCAGCGATCGCTAATCATACCTCCATAGAAGCGTTGCAGGTATCCCACTCGTTTAAACAACTGCTCAGAGTTGCCGAGCAACTGCAAGATAGTGTAGGCAAGTTCAAGGTGAGTTAGTGTTCTTTGTTAATTGTTAATTGTTAATTATTAATTGCCATTTTCAAAGTAACTGTGAACTCAACAAGATTGACTGGGAATTCTGTGACTGTAACTCCTGAAATTTTTCAGTCACCCCGAGTTAGGCAATGGTGGCAGCGATGTCCAAACCCTGGGTGTCTTCACAACGAGAAACTACCTATTTTTAATTAATTGGGCGTATTCCATGACTCAAATTCCTCCTCAGAATAACTCCCTTAAGGATCACAATGGTCACCAGATTGATACTCATGATATTAAATTATCAGATAAATTATTAGACAATTTATCTGATAATTTATCTGATAATGGTCATACTGGAACTCACAAAACTTTTCACCTGTCAACATCTACCCTGAAAAGCAAACTGGGTAAATCACTGCTACCACTACCTAAGTTAATCCAGTCAAAGCTTGCACCACCCCAAAGACTTCCATCTTTATTTTTGAAATGGTTTTATAACCTGCCCATACAAGGGAAGCAGCTTCTAGCCTTGTTCACGTCAGAAGTGATCTCCGTGGTTGGCTTAGCAGGTGTGGGGGCTTTTTTGATTGTTACAGGAGGTCGTTCTCAGTTAATCAACCAAGCCAAATCAGAATTGGCGGTTATGGATATTATATATAATATCAAAATTAATCAGATGGGGTTTGGTTTTCGGGGACAATCTGACAATAGCGCAATTATTCAAGCGGTTCAAACCCATGCTCAAGGCAAAGCCTTAACCCCCGGGTTGTTCAAACAAGTTAAAGATATTCTTCAGCAAGAAATTCAGACTCGTCGGATTGAATATGCCACGTTGGTGGGACAGGATCGGCGAATTATTGTCAATGCTAATTCTGATCGAACTGGGGAGTTTTTCGATCCCAATGACTTAGTCAGTCAGGTTCTGGAAAATCCTCAGCAAATTAAAACCAGTGAACTGGTCAGCTGGTCTGAGGTTGCTCAAGAGTCTCCCTTCCTACCTGCTGGGATTGACGAGCAAAACAATCTGTTGATTCGCTATACCGTGACACCGGTTAGAGCCACCGATACAGGAGCAGTTTTGGGAGTACTGGTTTCTGGGGATATTGTCAATGACAAGCTGCCTATCGTCGAGGATACCCTAAAGTCTTTTGGCGGAGGTTATAGTGCGGTATATCTACGTCAACCCGATGGTCAATTCCTCTTGGCAACTGCCTTAGACCAGGGTAAAAGTACCAATTTAGGAGAAGCTCAACCGAACGTCTTCTTGCCCGATACCCCTTTCCTGAATCAAGCGGTAACAGCTCAGGGTAATCCAATTACCAAACGCATCAAGATAGGGAGGCAAACCTATACAGTGGCTGCCAAGACGTTAAATAATTTTAATGGTAAGCCAGTTGCCCTTTTGGTAAGGGGAACCTCAGAAGCTCAACTAAACTTCCTGCTCACCGACAACCTACTGTTACAGTTGGTAGTAGTGATCTTGGCTTTGACTGCTGATATATTACTAGCTATTCTGCTAGGACGAGCCATTGCTAAACCGATCCAACAGCTACAAAACTTAGCCGAGCAATTTGCTCAAGGGTCACGTCACCTCCGAAGCAATCTGATCACTAACGATGAGATCGGTAAGCTGGCGATGACCTTTAATGAAATGGCTGACAGTGTTACCAGTCAGGAAAAGGTGGTCAGTCGAGAGGCAAATCGGGCAGAGGTCATTATTAACTTTGCTACTACCCCGATTGACAAATCTCTTGACCTCAAAGCTTTCTTCCAAGAAGCGGTCGAAAAAGCCCTCAATCAATTGAATGCTGACCGGGTAGTTATCTACCGCCTGAATCCTGATGGTAGTGGCTACATTGGATTCGAGGCAGTTCAACCCGGTTGGCCCAAAGCAGTTGACAATATGCTTAAGAAAAAAATTGAAGATGCTTGTATTCCAGAGCAGCTGATTGATGGCTACAAACATGGGCGTGTCGTTGCCACCAATAATGTCTTTGAAGCAAGTTTTCATCGTGACCACGAGAAGTTGATGGAACGATTGCAAATCAAAGCAAATTTAGTGACACCAATTGTTCATGCAGAAACACTCTACGGTTTACTTATTGCTCATCATTGTACGGCTCCACACCAGTGGCAAGAGTCTGAAATCATTTTCCTGACGCAGTTATCTGTTCAGCTGGGCAATGTTATGGAGCGAGCCACATCCTTAGAACAAATGGAGGCAGCCCGCCAAAAAGCAGAAAATCTTGCTCAGGAACAGCGCCATATCAAAGAGGAGCTCCAAAAGCGTGCTCTAGAACTGTTGATGGAAGTAGAGCCAGTCAGTAAAGGAGACCTGACTATTCGAGCCCAGGTGACTGCCGATGAATTGGGAACTATTGCCGATTCCTACAATGCTACCATCGAAAGCTTGCGGAAACTTGTAGTGCAAGTGCAACAGGCAACCAAGCAAGTCACTACCACCACTACTCAAGATGAAGCAGCGATCCGAGACCTATCCACAGAAGCTTTACGACAGGCGGAGGAAATTGCTAATGCTTTACAACAAATTCATGACATGACAGTCTCAACTCGCTCTGTGGCTGTCAGTGCCTCTGAAGCCGAAGCCGCAGTCAAACAAGCAGCTCAAACGGTAGAAGCCGGAGATGCTGCTATGAACCTCACTGTAGAAGGTTTTATGGCGATTCGGGAAACTGTAGGTAGTACGGCTAAGAAGGTCAAACGTCTTGGGGAATCGTCCCAAAAGATTTCTAAGGTAGTCAACCTGATTAGTGGCTTTGCTGAGCAAACCAATATGTTAGCCCTCAATGCTGCTATTGAGGCAGCTCGTGCTGGGGAAGCCGGTCGAGGCTTTGCGGTAGTTGCTGATGAAGTACGAGCCTTGGCCCATCAATCGGCGGAGGCAACGGCGGAAATTGAAAAGCTGGTAGCAGACATTCAGGCGGAAACCAATGAGGTGGCAGCCGCTATGGAAGAGGGAACTGAGCAAGTGGTAGTTGGGACTCAACTGGTGGATGACACCAGGCAGAGTTTGAATCAAATTACTGCAGTAACGGTCAAGATCAATGAGTTGGTCAAAGCAATTGCCATCACAGCTGTTGAACAAACCCAAGCGAGCGAATCAGTTACTGAAACTATGGCTGACGTAGCAGCGATCGCGAATAGAACCTCCACAGAAGTCACCCAAGTATCTAACTCGTTCAAACAACTGCTCAAAGTGGCTGAGCAACTCCAAGATAGTGTGGGCAAGTTCAAGGTGAGCTAGCGTCATTTTAGTTATTAGTATTTTGTTAATGACCAATGACCAATGACCAATTTGCAATTTTCTCTTGACCAATGACCAATTAACAACCATGGCAACTCACTCTGAGATCCAAGACCAAGCCTATCAGTTTTTTATCGAAGAGGCACCAGAGCTGTTGCAACTGATCGAGACAGGCTTACTGACTCTCCAGCAAGAACGAACCACGGCTAAGATCCACGATTTAATGCGAGCCGCTCACTCCATTAAGGGAGGTGCTGCCAGTGTTGGGCTAGAGGCAATTAAAACTTTGGCTCATCGTCTCGAAGATATCTTCAAGGCTTTCTACAGCGAAGAGGTACAACTTGATACTGAGCTAGAAAGCTTGCTGCTCAAAGCTTATGACTGCCTCCGGAACCCCCTCATCCAGCAAATTGAGCAAGGCTATTTTGACCCAGAACAAGCCCTTGCCAGGGCTCAATCCACTTATGCCCAGATTGAAGAACGACTCGGTGATGCCCTGACACAGGTTCATAACTACATTCCTAGTTCCGGTGATTTGGGTATTGATATTGTATCCTCTATTTTTGAGGTTGATGTAGCTCAGGGACTAGAACGTCTTGCTGCTGTCTTAGCCAATCCCCAAAATTATGAGGTCGTGGGGGAATTAAAGGCACAAGCCGACGTATTTGCTGGCTTTGCTGAGTTACTGAACTTGTCTGGATTTGGAGCGATTGCCCAAACGGCTGTAGCGGCAGTAGAGCAAAATCCCCACCAAGTCTTGAAAATTATTGAACTCGCCCTAGCTGATTTTACAACAGGACGAGCTGCTGTACTAGAAGGCGATCGCACTCAAGGGGGAAATCCCTCGACTGCTTTAGTGGCTTTAACACAAGCCCCTGCCGCTCCAGCTAATGACATTACAAATAGTCTTAATACCACCTCTGAATTTGAAGATATCTTTAGTGACTTTAACCTAGGCGAAGCAACCAATGCCTTTGAAGAATTTACCTTATCCGAGCAAACCGCTACCCAACCATCCCAACTCAATCCACTAGGTGAAGAGACTTTCGAGACCTCACCCACCCTTGCCGATCAGGAAACTGAGCTAGATCAAGCAACTGAAGACTCACCATCTTGGAAGGTTACCGACTCAGCTGATTTTACTGATATTTTTAACAACTTTAACCAAGATCAACAGACCTTACTCTTTGAAGATGTTGCTCTAGCCCAGGAAACCACTGGCCAGCAGCCCCAAGTGAACCTGCCAGCTGAGGAAGTTCCTCTGACCCCACCGATTCTTGCTGATCTCAGAACTAGTGACTTGGGGCAAGTCAATCAAGACCTAACATCTGATCAATCTACGCCTTCAGAGGATCAAGTTAACCCAGTCCAAGAGGCAGAAGCATCTTTCCGAGAGGAAACCATTTCCCCCACTGCAGAAACTGTTCCACACTCGGAGCAAGACCAGCAAGACCTGAGTAACTCTAAGGCTGACCCTACCCCAGGATCTAAACCAGTAGCGAACTCGCCTAATCCATCAAGCACTGCTTCTGCTCCCCGCAAGAACTCATCCCTAGAGGTACCAAAAACCCTGGAAGCCGCAGTAGAAAAGATTGAACAAATCTTTGAAAGCCTGCCACCGCTCCAGGATATGCCTAAAGCAGATGTTCCATCACCACCAACGGTACCAGCAGCGGCATTCCTAGCCAATGAATTAGCTATTAACCAAACCACTCAATCGGCTAAATCCCAGCAGCATCAACCTACTCAACCTAATCGAGCTACTCCTAAGCCATCAGAGCATCCCAGCCAAAGTCCAACCTCTATTTCCCCTGAGAGTTCAGTCCGAGTTAACTTAAAGCGACTAGAACGGATGAACAATCAGGTCGGGGAACTGGTGATCAACCGCAATAGTATTGGCCTGCAAAATGAACAATTACAAGCAGCAGTGCGGGAGCTTACCCAAAGATTTCACCTTTGTCAAACCATTGTTAGTCAATTACAAGAGTTATCTGATCAGAGTCTAGCGAGTGCCTCAAGTGCTGGATCAATGGCCTCACATCCTAGCTTTGCCTCCCTTAGTAAGAATGAATGGAATCAGCAAGGGAAGAATTCTGTTGGTCAGAGAAACTCACCCCAGGAATCGGTAACGTGGTCAGGCCAAAAGAGCCTAGAGAGTGAGTCAGACCCATTGAACAAACCCCTGTTTGATTCCTTGGAAATGGATAGCTATAGCAACGTCCATTCTTTGATCCAAGGACTACAAGAAGAAATGATGCTGCTTAAAGAAGCCGTGGGGGATATAACCCTATTTGCTCAGCAGTCTGATCAGACCTTGGAACAACAGCGGCAAATGCTTTCTCAACTACGAGACGAGCTGATGTGGGCGCGGATGTTGCCTCTGGGTCAAGTACTCAACCGCTTTCCCCGGGCTTTACGGGATCTTTCTACCCAACACCACAAGCCAGCCAAACTCAAGCTTAGTGGTACAGGGGTTTTGGTGGATAGAGCAGTCTTGGAAAAACTTTATGACCCCTTACTACACTTACTCCGTAATGCTTTTGATCATGGCATTGAATCCCCTCAAATTCGGCGGAAACGAGGTAAATCAGAGCAAGGACAAATTGAAATTCGGGCTTGCCATAAAGGCAATCAAACCATCATTCAAGTCAAGGATGACGGTGAAGGTCTCAATATTGAACGCATTCGTAACCAAGTATTGGTCAAGGGATTGTTGTCAGCCAAACAAATTGCTAAAGCTCCCCCATCCCGCCTGTTAAAGATGATTTTTGAACCAGGATTTTCCACCGCAGCTAAAGTCAGTGAACTGTCTGGTAGGGGAGTAGGTTTAGATGTAGTACGCTCTCAAATTCGAGCTCTCAAAGGTAAAATCTCTGTAACCTCATCCCCAGGTAAGGGTACAACCTTTACCCTACGCCTGCCGTTAACTCTAACCATTGCTAAATTACTAATTGCTACAGTCGGTCCAATTGTTATCGCTTTACCGTCAGACAGTATTGAAGAAATTGTGGTTCCCAAGGGGGATCAGATGCAAAAATCTGGGACAAAACGGTTTTTGCTCTGGCGCGGACAAATGGTTCCCACTTATACCATGTCTGATCTTTTGGAATATAACTGTCCAGTCAGGGAAAGCACTCCTAGCAAAGCTTTAGTTTATGTTCCGACCCCTGAAGATTGGGCGTTACCTATGGTAGTAATGCGTCGAGACCAGCAGGCTTTTGCGTTAGAAATCGATCGCGTGATCACAGAGCAAGAGCTAGTGATTAAACCCTTTGGCAAAGTGCTTGCGGCTCCCAGTTATACCTATGGTTGTACCATCTTGGGGGATGGTAGTTTAATTCCGGTAATAGATGGTAACACCCTGCTAGAGCAATTTTTAGCTCAAAGCCATGAAGAGACTAAACTGAGAAGCTTGTCTCATATACTCGAAGCTACCACTAAGAAAAAGTCATCGGTTAACCGGACTCAAACTCCTGCTCAAACTCCTCCAGTTCCCACAATTTTGATTGTTGATGATTCGACAGGTTTACGACGAACCTTGGCTATGAGCTTGCAAAAAGCAGGTTACCGAGTGTTACAAGCTCGGGATGGACACGAAGCCTTGGAACAATTGCGGCAAAGTTCCAAAGTCCAGATGATAATTTGTGATATTGAAATGCCGAATATGAACGGTTTTGAGTTTCTTGGTCAACGTCGCCAAGACCCTCAGTTATCAAAAATTCCGATAGCAATGCTTACCTCCCGTAGCAGTGAAAAACATCAGCGTTTGGCAATGCATTTGGGTGCTAACGATTACTTTACTAAACCTTATATTGAACAAGATTTTATTGGAAAAATCAAAAACATTATTGAACAAAGTAAATCGGAATTTTAAGTATTAATCTATCAGTTAATCCGTTACAGATGTTGCTACTTGATGTGCTATCAGCAATTCCTACATTAGCGTTTAGCTCAAAGCAATAAGCAATTAGCTTATTGAGGGGTGCCCACGACTAATCAGTTACTTGCAAACATATCCTTGAATTATCCTCCATCATTATACTTTTAATCCTAAGTTTACAAACTTAGTCTGGTGAGTTACTCCATTCAATTCCTATTACTGCAAAATCCTGTTCAGAATAGTTATATTTTTTTATACTTAAGGCTTATCCTAACACGATGAATTCGACATCATGAAAAATAACTTAATTTACTCCCAGCTTAATGATACTCATCTATCGCCAAATCATAAGGCTACATCATTCTTGAAATTAGTGGTCTTTAGAATAGACAGCATCAATTTCGCGTTTCCGATTGAGTGTGTCAACAAAGTAATTAATTACACAACTGTTTATAGCAGTGGACTTAATGATATAGGCATTGCCCATATCGATGACCACGAAATTCCTATTATCGACTTGCATCGCCGGTTATTTAAATCTAGCAAAATCAGCACTTCTAACCCAGCACGTTTCCTGCTGATTGCTCAAAATACAATGGGTGAAGGATTTGGTATCCCTGTACTCAAAACACCGAATTTGATAGAGGTTTCCGTGAGTGATATTCGTACCCTACCAGAGTCTTTTCGTCAAGCTGATACCCTAGGAATTGCTAGTCATGTGGCAGTGATTCCCCAAGAAAATTTATCTTTGACAGTCTTTTTGCTAGATGTTAATCAATTCCTGCCTTGGGTTTCTCAAAGCGCGAAAAGGGGTTAAGCATTGAGCAATCAGCAATCAGCTATCTTTTCCCCTAGCTTTATGGCATGGGAATAGTCCTAGTCGAGGAGATTTCTGTTATACTTAAAATTAGGTAATAGCTATCTGCCAGAATAAGGGCTAGGGAGGGAGTACCGCACTCTATCCGTGCTTGGTGATCGTGGTATGGGAGAGCCTTTTTCTGGGAATTGTGCTAAGAAGTTGGTAGCATCAAAAACGCGCTTTGACCATAACCAAGTCAAAAAGCTTCGTTGGCAAAAAAACAACCAAGCAGAATCATCGGTCTTAGAAACTAGGACTGCTGGTGAGGGCAGGAATATAAGACCTGGGTTTGGGCAACTAAATTTAGGCAGTTGCTTGTGAATTCCGAATAGATTGCTGTAGCGTAAGCTCAGCCTATGGTAGTTCACAGGTTTAGCTTCCACCCACGCTTTTATCTACGATGCTTAGCAATATAAGGGTGAAGTAGAAGCAGTCGGAACAAGTATCCGACAAAACGCATCTAGAGATAAGATGTAGCATAGTAAGTGTTATCTCTGGCAGTAGGACTTATGGCGAGTCCCTCTGATGTGAAACAAAACGTTTCTATTGGGTCTAGCTCGCCGGTTCACCGATCAACCTGCCAAAATCCCCTAGCTTTAGCGATGGGGAGTCGTCAATTTCCAGCAGTACGACCTAAGAGTCTAGTCAACTGGTGCTGCTAAAGTTTAATATATGGTGTTTCCCAAAAAACTGATTAAGGGCGGCTCTAAAGTATCTAAAGTTATAGATTTACCTAAATATGGTGTACGCTCCATTCTGGCTAAAGGGGTGCAGATGGACTTCCAGTCAGGACAAAACCGTGTTCCAGTTCTCAAAGGAATAGACTGGGAAGTCAAACGTGGTGATATCCAACTTTTAATGGGACCGTCTGGCTCTGGCAAGACTACCCTTTTGTCAATATTGGCGGGATTACTGACCCCGACACTCGGAAAAGTCTATTTACTGGGTCAAGAAATTACTGGTATGTCTAGAACTAAGCTGGCAGAGTTTCGACGGGAACACATTGGCTTTATTTTCCAACACTTCAACCTATTTCCAGCTCTGACAGCAACAGAGAATGTGGAAGTTGTGCTAAACATTAAGGGAATTCAGGGGGTCAATGCTCGACAGCAGGCAAAAACGTTATTAGAGCAGGTTGGTTTAGAGGGGAAAGGACATCTTAGACCGAGTGACTTGTCAGGGGGACAGAAGCAACGGGTAGCGATCGCGCGGGCTTTAGCTAAAGAGCCACCCCTAATTATGGCAGATGAGCCAACAGCAGCCTTGGATTCTCATAGTGGTCATACAGTGATTGAGTTGCTGCGTCGTCTGGCTAAGGAAAAAGGTTGCACAGTGCTGATGGTAACTCACGATCCTCGTATTATCGATGTAGCTGACCAAGTGTCTTATATGGAAGATGGAATGTTGAAGGTTGATGGTTGATGGTTGAACGCCCACCCGTGGCCGTTCGCGCAGCGTGGCCTACGGCCTTAAGGCCAGGGTTGAACGCGCACGCGTGGCCAAAGGCCAGGGTTTATAGGTGACAGTTGATAGGTGAAAGTTGACGGGTGAGGGGTGAGTGTTAATGGTTCACCTTCAGCATCTTAGTTTTATTTGTACCTACCTAATTATGATGTGAATGGGCAATTTGCCAACACAACAAGTTACTGTTCACTCTAGGCATCATAATCATGTTCATGGTAGATTTCTGGCTAGGTATAGGGGTTTTGGGACTGGGTTCTATTCTTTGGGTAGAACTGGTGCGAGACTTCTATCACCTCCTGTCCCATCACTGGACACCCCTGTATCGCTTGCATGTGTGGCATCATCGGGTCTTCCGTCAGGATTTAACTGCTGTCAGTGATACCATTTATCGACAGGCGCACTGGCGTAATGATGTACCAGAAGCCTTGGTCATGCTAATATTAGGCTTGGTGCTATGGTGGTTGGCTTATACCTGGACACCAAATATGCATTGGGCAGCTTTGGCTGGTTCTGTGTACAGTATGGTATTTCTATTTGGTGCGATCGCTCGTGGCTATGGCATCAAGGGAGCCGATAAGTTGACTGATATGACCCACCTTCCGGGTCCATTCCTATATCCTCCTTCCCCTTGGATGGTAAATCGCAGCTACCATTGGCGACATCACTTTGATAACCAAAAGGCTTACTATGGCGGCACATTGACTTTAGTAGACAAACTGATGGGGACAGCACTATCGCTCCAAGGAAAAACTATTGCAGTGACGGGAGCATCGGGAACTCTGGGACAGTCACTGTTGTACCATCTCCAGCAACGGGGAGCAAAAGTGATGGCTCTGACCTCTAAAGAACAAACTGTTAGTTTAAGTGTCAATGGTGAAAGCTTGCCAGTAAAAACCTTGACTTGGCAAGTGAGTAAAGAGTCTGAACTAGCCCCACATTTGGAAAATGTGGATATTCTAATTCTCAATCACGGCATTAATGTTCATCAAGAACGGACAGCCGATGCGATCGCAAAATCCTACGAGGTCAACACATTATCAAGTTGGCGGTTGCTAGAGATGTTTTTATCTACTGTTCGGACGAACCAAGATATTGCTCGCAAGGAAGTTTGGGTTAATACTTCGGAAGCGGAAGTTAATCCAGCCTTTAGTCCTTTGTATGAACTGAGCAAACGTACCCTAGGAGACCTAGTTACCCTGCGTCGTCTAGATGCTCCTTGTGTAATACGTAAAGTAATCCTCGGACCATTTAAAAGTAATCTCAATCCAGTTGGGGTCATGTCAGGGGATTGGGTAGCCCAGCAAATCCTTAATCTAGCCACTCGTGATGTGCGTAACATCATTGTGACGATTAATCCTCTAACCTATTTAGCGTTTCCAGTCAAGGAATTTTTTGTCAGCCTATACTATAGGCTGTTTAGTCGTTAGTCCTTAGCAACTTGCCTTAATTATTAGTTAGTAATTAGTAGCACTAATTACTAAGGGTGGCGTAGCCAAAGGTGACGTTGAATTTACGGCACCATATGACAACAGAGCTAAAGTCTTCTGAATTAACATCAGCAGGGATACGGTACCGTTGAGTGCCACTGACCTGCTGAAGACGACCAAGACTTTGATAATTTTCCTTACTGTAGGATTTGGGGACAGTTTGGCGGTGCAACAGCACCATTAAATCAGGTCCGTTATCGGTTTTAAAGGTTTCGTCAAACTTTAGGTAACGTTCTCCATTGTCTGTGACTAAACTTACCATGCCTTGAGTAGAATGGGCTGCTGTTACAAAATTTCCTGATCTACTTGTTGCCTGTGCCAGTGTTGCAGTTGGTTTAGCAGCTGGAGCACTGGACACATCAATCTTGGTTGTCGTAGAGGTAGAGGTAGAGGGTTTTGCCTGAACAGTACTCTGATTCCCAGGTACTCCTGCTACACAACCTACGCTTAAAAAGGCAGTAGCACCAAAGATGGCTAAATAGTGAAGTTTCATCAGATTATCTATCTCGTGGAAACATTACTCTATTTCCTATTATGTCTAGTCTTCGGTGGCATTAGCCTGAGTTTTGGTTAAAAAATTTAGTGGATACTTCTCAACTCTAGCTCAGAAAATATTTTATTCATTAAAATATCCCGCAATCGGCAAGTTAAGTGAATTTTAATATTTGCCTCAGGTTAGATTAATCTCTTATCAATATCATCTAGATTATTCCCATACTATCTTAGTAGTTTGATTGAGTTTAAACTAACAAGTTAGGATACAGCAATGGGTGTAATGGTGTTGCCCAATTCAAGGGGCAAATAATTGCTATAACCTTTATAATACCAAGCTTTAGAATACTAGCACGCTTTTTAATTTGCTATTACCTATTCCCTGCCCACAGTGCTATACCTGTTTTTAGACATGACAGTTCCCAAAGTGAGCTACTCAAACTCTAGGTGTTCTTCTAACAAACCAGTTTTTAGGTTACGAGCCGCAACGGTCGTGATGCTGATTCTAGTTACTAGTTTTAGTGCGATCGCTTTAGCTTGGTTGACTGGTCAGGGGCAGATTACCCAGCTATTTGCTCATCTGCATATCTGGCAAAAAAACCCACCGATGTGGCTGGAAGCACCAATAGTGACTCAGCACCACTACTTATTACTGCCAACAATTATCTTAATGGTAGTTGTCCTGGGGGTCACGAAACTCTCTCCCCGTCCTCGCACTTGGTCTAGAAATTTAGTGGTGGGGATTTTGCTAGCACTATTGGGACGATATCTGCTCTGGCGAATCTTCTCTACCCTCAATTTAGTGGATCCCCTTAATGGTGTCTTTAGCCTAGGATTATTTTTACTGGAAATGTTGTTGCTAACCAGCAGTATTATCCAGCTATTTTTAATGTTAAGGGTCAAAAACCGTAGCGCTCAGGCTTCCCAGTTATCATTAGATGTTATTTCAGGAAGGTTTAATCCTTCTGTGGATATCTTAATCCCAACCTATAATGAACCCTGTTTTATTCTAAAGCGAACAATTATGGGTTGTCAAGGGATAGATTATGACAACAAAAACGTTTATTTACTAGATGATACCAAACGTCAAAATGTCAAAGAACTAGCTGCTGAATTGGGGTGTAACTATATAACTCGTCCAGATAATTACTATGCCAAAGCAGGAAACTTAAACCATGCTATTCCAAAGACATCAGGGGATTTGATTGTATTCTTTGATGCGGATTTTGTCCCAACTAAAAATTTCCTGACTCGCACCGTAGGTTTTTTTAAAAATAGTAATGTGGGATTAGTCCAAACTCCTCAAAGCTTTTATAATCCTGACCCGATTGCCTACAATTTAGGTTTAGAAGATGTGCTATTGCCAGAAGAAGAGGTATTTTATCGGCAAGTTCAGCCCATCCGCGATGGTGCTGGCAGTGTGGTTTGTGCCGGAACTTCCTTTGTTGTGAAACGTGATATTATAGAAGCAGCTGGTGGTTTTGTAACCGATTCTTTGACTGAAGATTACTTTACTGGTATTCGGATAGCAGCGATGGGTTACCAGGTTATTTATTTAGATGAAAAACTTAGTGCTGGTTTAGCCGCAGAAAATATTGCTGCCCATGTAGCTCAACGATTGCGGTGGGCTCAAGGAACATTACAGGCATTTTTTATTGATGCCAACCCTCTAACTATTCCGGGGTTAAAACCGATCCAAAGGCTAGCCCATTTAGATGGATTACTAAATTGGTTTACCGGTTTATCTCGCTTCGGATTCTTGTTAATGCCCCTAGCTTATTCCTTTCTAGGGGTGATTCCCTTACAAGCAACCCCTGGTGAATTGTTGTATTTCTTGCTACCTTATTATCTGATACAGCTCACAGTTTTTTCTTGGTTAAACCTCCGTTCCCGGTCAGGGTTGTTGTCGGATATTTACTCATTGCCTTGGTGTGTTCCTATGAGCTTGACAGTGATACAAGTCATGCTCAATCCTTTTGGGAAAGGATTTAAGGTAACACCCAAAGGAGTAAAACGCGATCGCTTTGTGTTTAACTCGAAGTTGGGATTGCCTTTGATTATCCTATTTATCGCGACAGCAGTTAGCCTATGGCAAAATTTGAGTACTTCTGTGATGTATTGGGGGAGTGGGATATCAGCTACTGACGCTCAGATGATTCAAGGTCTGAGTCTAGGTTGGATTTGGAGTATCTATAACCTGATCATGTTAGGTATTGCTTTATTGATTGTAGTGGATGTTCCCAATCCTGACCTTTACCAGTGGTTCAAGTTGCGCCGAGTGGTGCGGCTTGAGATCGGAAATCGCACTGTCTGGGGTATGACCACCAAGATTTCAGAAATTGGTGCTCAAGTGGCCTTGACGGAGGTGGCTGATTTAGGATTAGATACCGGAAACACTGCCAGTGAACCGTTGCCAGTGGAACTAGAGATGATCGAGGAAAAGCTACAGTTGTCAGGAGTAGTTACTGAAATTGACAACAGTGCTGAGGAAGCTAGTCTACGGATTATGTTTAACCCATTAACTCTCCAACAGCATCGCACTTTGGTAGAGATGCTCTTTTGCCGTCCGGGTCGATGGCAGCGACGGGAAAGTCCATCAGAAATGCGATCGCTTTTACTGTTGTTTAAGATTTTGCTGAAACCGCGAGTGCTATTTGATCGCCAGGGTAGGAGTTGAGAAACTCTCAAGAGTTTACCAGTGCCTGTCTATCACAATTCTGGCGGGGTGACAATAGTAGCTAGAAGAATAGTAGCTAGAAACCAGACATAATCTATTGATCTTGCAGGGTGGTGCCGATCGCGCTGCAGAGCTGTTGCAATATTGGTCAATGGTCCTAGAGCCACAATGGTCAAGTCGCTGCCATATTCCTGGGCGGCTTTGAGCAATACATCAACAGCATCTTCTGAAGAAGGCTCCATGGTAAGTTGGGGATACTTGGGCTGCCATCAGCATTTTTGAACTGATGCAATTCTCCCAGTCCATCGGAGCCATGAATGCCTGCAGCATTGAAGGGAGGACGAACCAGAGGTTTTTCACAGCCTTTTGCCACTAGGGGAGGCTGGTTTGGTTGAACAATGTCAATCACCCGCAACAAATTATTAGCAGCTTGATGAAATCAATATTGCCAGCTAACACGGTGACTGATTTGAGCTCAATTTGTTCACAATTCAGAGCCATGATAATCGCGAGGGCATCATCAACACCCCCATCAGTATCGATAAATGGGACGGGCTTGGGAATTAACCATTGTGTTCTCCTTACATTGCTAACGATGCCAGCTCATCCATCGATACCATACCATCTTTATCGACATCCAACACCTCAAACATCAGGCTGATTAATCCTTTCTGAATGCGGCCTGTCCGTTCTGCCAATGCTGCCCGTAGTTCTGCGGGGGAAATATACCCATCCTGATTTTGATCGAGAAAGGCAAAGGCATTTTTGACACCCTGTTTCAGCTCTTCTCTGGTGATTTCCCCATCGCCATCGGCGTCCCATTCCTCATAATTAATTAGGACTCTCCAGGCATCTTTCATACAGCTTTCTACGATCAGGTTTTGGCCTGGAAGACATTGCTCCAAAGGTGGAGCACCTCCATTTGCGTTGACATAATCTACCAACGGTTTGATTTGATCGAGCCCCCTCAGCAAGAATTGGACAATACTGAGGGTGTAAATCTTTTGGGGATCAAATGGGGCGTGGTTAATGCTGACAATTTTCAGACTGGGGTAGTCTTCAACTACTACATCAAGATCGGCATGGAGAAAATTGGATGCTTCCCGCTCGGGCGTGCCGCGAGTTTCGGCGATCGCCTCTTGTAAGATGTACCCAGGCACCTGAATCAAGGCCATTTCGGTATCCAATGGCATCTCTTCCAACAAATCCCTATATGTGAACGATTCTCCCTTCTCATAGTCTCGCTTACCCCTAAAGGATCCTCCCTGGATCATAACTAGATCGACATTTTTAAAGCTTTTCTTGATATAAGAACATAGGGTTGAGGCCACTTTTTCGGGTTGGAATCGCATCCGTTTAGAGGACATGGGTTCTTTCACCTCAAAAATTTCCACATCCATCAGCGAACCTAGAAAATTTTCGGTACTTTCTACAAACTTTTGGACCTTGGGATCGGCATCAAAATGGGTGGCTGGCAACAGATGAACAGCACTATGCCACTGCTCGGAAGCATCCCACCAGACATCAACAACAACCACATTAGTAGCATCAGCACCAGCCTTAACAATCAGACTCCCCTCAATTTTCTCAATATAAATCTCATGCTCGTGCCCCCCAACAATTACAGGAACCTTACCACTAAGTTGGTCATCTTGCTCGATCCCCGTGGCTAGTTCCCGATCTTCGGCAATCGTCTGATGGGTCAGCGGAATCAGCATGGTTGCGTCATTGGAACACTCAGACCAGGTTTCTTTTAACGCATCAAAGATGGGTTGGATGGTTATGTTCGACCCGGGTCGGAAAGTATTGATCTTACTAGTGCAAAATCCAGCAAAGGCAACTCTACGAGAACCGACTTCAACAATGTCATATTTCGGAAGCAGCTGACCACTGGCATCCACAATTGGCAAGTCCAAGATGTTGCTATTTAAGCATTTCCCTTCGTAGGTTTTGAAACGCTCACCTAGGACATCCACGGTCACATCGAATTCATGGTTGCCCAAGCAAATATAATCAATGTTGACTACCTTGAGCACGTCCAGCATGGCTTTACCGCCATCAAGTGAGGTAATTAAACAAGGAGAGAGAAAGTCTCCGCTGAGGCAGGCAATCACCATGGCATCTTCCGATGTTTCCTTCAGGGATTTAATCACTGTTTCCACGTAGGGATAATTATTGATGTCGTAAACATCATTGATTGAAATGATTCTGAGATAGTTGTCCACCGCCTCTCGGGGTTTCGGCAAATACAATCGAGGAGTTGTCATTACAGGAAGTAATTTTTAGTAATATTTCAGAATTTTATATAGAAATAGGATAAACAAAAATATAACCTATAATTATAATTAAAATAGTTTCTTAAGAATTACACTGATGCCAGTGACGGCGTTACTGAATACACAGATGCATCCAGAGCAGGCACCGGAACATCCCAAGACTTGAGGTTTGCTCGAGATTTAGGAGTACCTGTAGTCTAGAAATACTTATTTTTTTTACGTGCCTGTCCGGCTTATTACCACCTGAGTTTTCAAAAAAAAATTAAAAAGAATTACAATTAAAAGTTTATAACTACAATAACTAAAGTTCCCTGGTCTAAATTTTCCGACAACTGCGGCGAAGTTTACTTTACTTACCCATTAGCAGCCGATCCATAGGATAGCCATCCGTGTCGAAATTATGATAATTTTTGAGGCCATATTCCCTACTCCCTACTCCCTACTCCCTACTCCCTACTCCCTACTCCCTGTTCCCTTTGCTAGATAACTAATCTAGCTGCATAAGTAATCTAACCAACTTGATCTAAAATGCAAGCAAGCTTAAGCAGCGGAAGCTCATGTCAGCTGATCGCGTGAGGCCGTTGTCTATCTAAAAAACAAGACCAAGAAAAAACTTATGCCTAAATGGAGTTCTCTGGTACTAGCCACTCTAGTATTAGTTGCACCCTTAACAGCCTGTGAAGGAGGTGGGACAAGCGCGAAACAAAGCCGCTTAGATATAGTCAAGAGCCGTGGCAAGCTGATTTGTGGTGTTGACGGTGGCATTCCCGGATTTAGCTTTGTGGATCCGAGCGGTAACTACTCCGGGCTAGATGTGGATGTCTGTAAAGCAGTTGCTGCTGCTTTGTTTGATGACCCAGAAGCAGTAGAGTACCGTAACCTTGACTCCACGGAGCGATTTCCCGCCGTCCGGAATGGTGAAGTGGATATGCTATCGCGCAATACCACTTGGACTCTTAGCCGAGATAGCTCTACCAATAACTTAGAATTTGCCCCTACTACCTTTTATGATGGTCAGGGCATGATGGTGCGCAAAAACAGTGGGATTAAGACACTGAAAGATTTTCAAGGCAAATCGGTCTGTGTGGAAACTGGAACCACTACTGAGTTGAATTTAACCGACAAGATGCGGGAAGCAGGTGTCGAATTTGAGCCAGTGGTATTTCAGAAAGCAGACCCTGCCTATACTGCCTATGACGAAGAACGTTGTGACGGCATGACTTCTGATAAATCCCAACTACTGGCCAAACGCAGCACTCTGCCTAAGCCTGATGATCATATACTTCTAGATGTTACCATGTCCAAGGAACCCTTGGGACCAGTAACTATTAATAATGACTCCACTTGGTTTGATGTCGTCAAGTGGGTGACTTTCGCCTTGATTGAAGCCGAAGAGTTAGGGATTACTAAGGCGAATGTGGCACAAATGGGCAGCAGTCCAAACCCCACTGTCAAACGCTTTCTGGGTGTTGAAGGTGACTTAGGCAAAGGTCTCGGTTTAGAAAACGATTTTGCAGCGCGAGTGATTAAGCACGTGGGTAACTACGGCGAAGTCTATGACCGTAACTTGGGTAAAAATTCTCAGTTCAAACTCAATCGGGGTCTGAATGACCTCTGGACTCGTGGGGGTATTTTGTATTCTCCACCCTTCCGTTAAGGGATTGTTCACTGTTTCAGGTTGTTCGCGTAGCGTGGCCTTTTGGCCACGCTACGCGAACAACATTCAACCAACCAACCTTCAACCTTCAACCAACCAACCTTCAACCTTCAACCAACCAACCTTAAACCTTCAACCAACCAACCTGTAACCTGCAACCAACCAACCTGTAACCTGCAACCAAAACAACTGACGAATGACAAGCAATATAGGTCAAAAGCCTCCTTTGTGGCGAGATGACCGATTTTGGCGCATTGCCATACAAGTCCTATTTGTGCTGGTGGTGATTGCAGTCGTGGCATGGCTAGGCACCAACTTAAGCCGAAATATTCAGCGACAAGCGATTAAATTGGGGTTTGATTTTCTCCAAGATCAAGCCAAATTTGGTATTGGCGATACTCCCATTCCCTACAAAGCCACTGATCCCTATAGCTATGCTTTATTGATCGGACTAGCTAATTCATTGCGGGTGATGGTGTTTGGAATTATCCTGACAACTATTGTTGGTATTACCGCCGGGATAGCTAGTTTTTCTGACAATTGGCTAGTGAGTAAGCTGAGTCTGCTTTATGTGGAAATAGTGCGCAATACACCACTGCTGCTGCAATTACTATTTTGGTACTTTGGTGTTTTCTTCCAACTGCCAAAACTGTCGGAAAAAATTCAGTTACCTGGGTCGATATTTTTGAGCAAGCGGGGAATTTATATTCCTTGGCCCCCCTTCACCACCCAGCTATTTCTGTGGTTGGTGGTTTTGCTAGTCGGTGCGATCGCAGCAGTTTTAATCTGGCAGTGGCGCACTAAACTGATGGTAGAACAAGCACAATCCGGTCAGCCGCAGTTAATTGCTTTAATTGCGATCGCAATTGCTGCTGTCTTAATTATCATCATCGGTTTTGGTTGGCAAAGACCCCAAGTTCTCGACACAGGTAATATTGAAGGCGGACTCCGGCTAACTATTGAGTTCTGTGCCTTACTAGCTGGTCTAGTCTTTTACACAGGTGCGTTTATCGCGGAAATTGTCCGAGCTGGAATAGAGTCAGTACAGAAGGGACAGTGGGAAGCAGCAAGATCCTTGGGACTTAAGTCAGGCTTAGCTATGCGGTTAGTTATTTTTCCCCAAGCCTTGCGGGTGATTATCCCTTCCCTAAACAGCCAGTATATGAACCTCGCCAAAAACTCCAGTTTAGCATCTGCTATTGGCTACCCAGATATCTACTCCATTGCTCAAACCACCTTCAACCAAGCCGGTCATGAAATAGAAATAATCGTGGTGATCATACCCCTGACCTATCTAACCATTAACCTGATCATTTCTTTCGTGATGAACCTGTTGAATCGGACAGTTCAATTGCAGGAAAGATAATTGGTTAACTTAATTGGTTAACTTAATTGGTTAACTGTTGACTTATAACTAGATAATGACTACTGTTAATTCTCAACCTCCTGAACTAGCACCACCCCCTGAACTACAGGTTAATCCAATTACCTGGATAAAGAAAAATTTATTTAGTAATTGGTATAATAGCCTATTAACGGTTAGTGTTTTATGGTTTCTATTCGTAACCGTTAAAGGCTTGATAACATGGGCAACCACTGAAGCCCAGTGGGATGTTATTAAAGATAACTTTCGTCTGTTTTTTGTAGGAACCTATCCCGCCACCGAAAACTGGCGTCCATGGTTGATTCTGGGGATTATTGTATTATTATCCGGGATAACTTGGGGAGTTTTAGCAAGAAATGTTATCACTCTATTTAGTCGCAATGTGTTAATAGCTATTGTGATCAGTGGTGCTATCTTAGTTCTATTTCCAGTAGCAATTCCCTATCGCTTATTGCTCTTAGGAATACTAGTCTTACTGGTAGCTAGTGCTTGGGGAGGACAACAGGTTGCTAAAACTCAACCAAAACTGGGTAATTGGTTACCTTTAGCTTGGTTTATTGCATTATTAATCTTCCTGTGGCTTCTCGGAGGAGGACTCGGACTAAAACAGGTATCCACTAATCAATGGGGTGGTTTACTGCTGAATGTCTTAGCCGCAGTGATCAGTATTTTAATCTGTTTTCCCCTAGGTGTATTACTAGCCCTAGGACGACAAAGTACCTTACCAGTTGTGCGCGGCTTCTCTATCCTTTACATTGAACTAATCCGAGGATTACCGCTGATTGCGATTTTGTTCATAGGACAAGTAATTATTCCACTATTTCTACCATCAGGAATGCGACCAGACCGGGTGTTACGGGCAATAATCGGTCTGACTTTATTTAGCGCTGCTTACCTAGCCGAAAATGTGCGAGGAGGACTGCAATCTATACCTACCGGTCAAATCGAAGCTGCCAAAGCATTGGGTTTAAATACTCCCCTATCCGTAGGGCTGATTGTATTACCTCAGGCACTCAAAGCTGTTATTCCTGCCATTGTCGGTCAGTTTATTAGTCTGTTTCAAGACACCACTCTCCTATTTGTTGTAGGTTTAGTAGAGTTGCTTGGTATCGGTGATTCTATCTTTGCCCAAGCCAAATTTGAAACCCCCTATCAAGAAGTTTATCTATTCGACGGAGTCCTATTCTGGTTATTTTGTTACGCCATGTCCACAGCCAGCCGACGTCTGGAAAAACAATTGAATGTAGATCATTGAATCTAGATTATAGCAATTATCATAGCTATGAGGTACACAATTTCTGGATTTTAGGGAACAGGGAATAGGGAATAGGGAATAGGGAACAGGGAATAGGAAATAGCCCTGCGCTGCATGAAGACAGGGAATCAACGTCAAAGAAGAAAATACCTCATAACTGCGATAAACGCTATATAACCTTAAACCTGTAACCTTAGAGGTTGTCTGAGAAGTATCATTTGCTACATCCAAGCCCCCGTTGGTCCCCCAATTTTGGGGGACTTTTAGAAGCAAATTGACTCTTGTTCCCCCCAAAGTTGGGGGGCTAGGGGGGCAAAATTCAGTATCAAAAAACTTGGGAGATATCCTCTTAAACCTGTAACCTTAAACCTGTAACCTTTAACCTGTAACCCAATCTAACCTTACTCAAGGGAAAAGAATCATGACCAATCAACAACCGATCACTTCTCCTCAAGACCCAGTTAATTCCGGAGATACTGAATCCATGATCATCGCTCAAGATGTTCATAAGTGGTATGCCAGCAACCAATTTCATGTTCTGCGTGGTGTCAGTCTAGAAGTCAAGAAAAAAGAAGTAGTGGTGGTCATGGGGCCTAGTGGATCTGGGAAATCTACGTTTATTCGGACATTTAATGCTCTAGAAGACTATCAAAAAGGAAAAATTATTATTGATAACATTGAACTATCCCATGATTTGCGAAACATTGATACTATTCGCAAAGAAGTGGGGATGGTTTTCCAACAATTTAACTTATTTCCTCACCTGACTGTGCTGCAAAATGTCACCCTTGCTCCTATTTGGGTGCGCCGCTGGAAAAAAGCAAAAGCTGAAGAAATTGCCATGCAGCTGTTAGAGAAAGTCGGTATTCTCGAACAAGCCAAGAAGTATCCCGGTCAACTGTCAGGGGGACAACAGCAACGGGTAGCTATTGCCCGTGCTTTGGCAATGCAGCCTAAAATCATGTTATTTGATGAGCCTACCTCAGCTCTCGATCCGGAGATGGTGCGAGAGGTACTCGATACCATGCGATCGCTTGCTGATTCTGGGATGACTATGGTTTGCGTTACCCACGAAGTAGGTTTTGCTAGAGAAGTGGCAGACCGAGTGGTATTAATGGCTGATGGGAAGTTGGTGGAAGAAAGTACACCCCAGGAATTTTTCAACAATCCTCAACATGAACGTACTAAGCAGTTTTTATCTCAAATTTTATAAGATTTATCATACTGATCATACTTATCAGATACAGTCAATTTACTGACCCCGACTCCCGACTCCCGACTCCCGATTCCCGACTCCACTCCCGACTCCCGATTCCCTATCAGAAGCTAAATAACCTTCTACAACATAATCCGATCCTATCTGACGCCAACTGACTCCTTCTAAGGTTAGAGCATCAGTCATGAGTGTCAAGCCCAAATCTCCTACTGGTGAGAGACCACCTTGACCACCGATGATTTTTGGAGCAATAAAGGCTACGATTTTTTGGACTGCACCATCTGCGATCGCATTTGCCGCTAAGATACCACCACATTCCCATAACACCCTCGAAAGCTGCCTGTCATATAAATATGCCATGACTTGAGAAGGAGTCAGGGGATTCAATACCACCACCTCTACACCCTGGTTAACCAGATGTTGATATAAATCTCCCTCAGTTCCGACCTCTGTAAACACCAACGTAGGTACATCATCCGTTTGCCAAACACGAGCATCTCTGGGTAAGTCGAGGGTGCGAGTCATGATCACCCGTAGGGGATTCGGTGAATTTGGATTGTGGCTAGTCAAATTGGGGTTATCCTGACGCACCGTATTACCGCCCACAATCACTGCATCGCAAGCTGATCGCAGTTGATGCACCCAACTACGGGACTTTTCCCCTGTAATCCATTTGCTATGACCACTAGTAGCAGCAATTTTGCCATCTAAAGTCATGGCATATTTGAGAATTCCCAATGGACGCTGGTAAAGAATGCGATGAATAAAGCCTTCATTGAGCTGACGGCAAGCACTCTCTTCCACACCTACCACCACTTCAATCCCAGCCGCCCTTAACCGTTCAATACCTTTTCCAGATACCCGTGGATCAGGGTCCACCATCCCCACCACTACTTTAGCGACTCCAGCCTTAATTAACGCTTCTGTACAAGGAGGGGTTCTACCATAATGATTGCAGGGTTCCAGATTCACGTAAACCGTTGCGCCCTGGGCATTTTCCCCAGCCTCTGAGAGGGCAAACACTTCCGCGTGGGGTTGACCAGCAGCAGGATGAAACCCTTCCCCGACAATTTCCCCATTCCGGACAATTACACAACCCACTAAAGGGTTGGGTGTAGTACGTCCCTGGGCTCGCCGTGCTAGTTGGATGCACCGCTGTATCATGGCTTGCGCCAAGGGAGTTTCAGGAAAAGATGTCACAGGAGAGTTGTCCATTTGTCTATTACTATTCCTCTGTTAGTATTCGTTTGTTACTATTGATATTTTATTTTTAATCATTAA
Organism: Moorena sp. SIO3E8; assembly: GCF_010692445.1. Lineage (NCBI taxonomy): Bacteria > Bacillati > Cyanobacteriota > Cyanophyceae > Coleofasciculales > Coleofasciculaceae > Moorena > Moorena sp. SIO3E8. Next base: position 71,909 of record NZ_JAAHHM010000004.1, read on the forward strand.
TGAAATCCCTTAGCATTTAATTAACTTTGACTCTAAACTATAAACGTCATAAAATTTAATTTTTTCACCAATAGCTCAACCATAATAATCACTTAAAAACTAATGAATTAACTGTGGCAAATTCCACAGTTTGATTATCTTTTTCCCACCACTAGTAGCAATTGTATGGCAATCAGGACTAATCGCAAAATAGTCAATTGGATTTGGAAAACCATTTAGGGTGTAGATTAGTTTTTCATTAGCAAAATCCCACACTTTTATCGTTTTATCTGCACTTCCACTGAACAACTTCTTACAATTAGCACCGATAGCTAGTTCTTCCACATAATTGGTATGATCAGTTAGACTATTGACTTCTTCTCCAGTATCTAGATTCCAGACTTTGATAGTATTGTCAGCACTAGCACTAAACAATCGTTGTCCATCCGGACTTATGGCTAGAGAATTAACATAGCTATCATGGCCTTTTAGAGTGTCGATTTCTTCCCCAGTGTTGATATCCCAAATTTTAATTGTCTTATCAGCACTAGCACTAAATAGTTCTTGATCATTCTGACTAATTAATAAAAAGTTAATTGAACTTTGATGACCTTGGAGAGTGCGGAGTTCTTCTCCCGTGTTGATATCCCAAATCTTAATCGTCTTATCGGCACTAGCACTAAACAATCGTTGTCCATCCGGACTAACCGCTAGATGATTAATATAACTCTTATGACCTTGGAGAGTGCGGAGTTCTTTTCCCGTGTTGATATCCCAAATTTTAATCGTCTTATCGGCACTAGCACTAAATAAGTGTTGTCCATCGGGACTAATAGCTAGATAATTAACAAAGCTATTATGACCTTGGAGAGTGTAGATTTCTTCTGCCGTGTTGATATTCCAAATTTTAATCGTTTTATCGGCGCTCCCACTAACTAATAATTCGCCATCTTGACTAATGACTAGGTAATTAACCCAACTTGAATGAGCAGTGAAGGTCTTAGTGTTAACTACAGATAATTCTTGAGCAGATATCTCTTGATATTTTCTAAGGGAAGGATTATAGGATTGATACAATAGCCAACCACCAGCACCAAATAATCCCACCACCAAAGTCAATATCCCTCCTAACCACCATCTTCTTCTTGGGGTTTTGACAACTTCCGTTTCTATAGAAATATTGGGTTGAGATTTAGTTTTAAATCTTTGGTTGGTTGTACTCGCTTCTAGATTAGTATTAGCCTGTGAAATACTAATAAAAGATGAAATATTAGCGATATCATTTAAAATTTGCTGAGTTTTCTGAGGTCGAGCTGCTGCCGTTGGGGCCATCAAACTATCAATAAATTCCGCTAGCTGATCAGAGATTTGAGGAGCATGATCACGCCAATTAAATTGATCATTTAACGGATCATAAACACTCTGATCGGTGACTGATTTACCAGTTAGTAAATAAACAAAGGTTCGCCCCAGAGCATAAAAATCTGACTGTGGGACTGCATACCCTTTTTCTTGCTCTGGGGGAGTATAGCCATGGGAACTAATCTTGGTAACACTGCCTCCACCACCAATTTCCGCTAGGTAGGTATAGGTCAACTCCCTAGCAGTGCCAAAGTCAATCAATACCAATTGCCCATTGGCACGGAGCATGATGTTTTCTGGCTTGATATCGCGATGGAAATAGTTTTCTTGGTGAACAAGATGCAAAATCTCTACTATCTGCTTTAACCATTTAAGGGCTTGCGGTTCTAGAATTGGGTGATTGCCCTGTTGCCTCATCCACTGCTTCAAGTTAAGTCCATCAATTTTCTCCATGATGATGCAATGCAGCGGCTCCTTACTCTGTCTAGGAAAAAACTGAAAGTAGCCCTCTGGATCGATTTGAGGGATACCGGGATGAGTCAGCTTGCTCAATACAGCTGCCTCTTGGCGAAATAGTTCAATAATTCTGGATTTCGAGTTGTGCTCTGGCTTAAGCACTTTTAAAATTTTTGGTACTGCCCCGTTGTAAGCTTCGTAAACCTTACCAAAGCCACTTTGGTCACTTAACAGGCGCATCACCCGATAGCGACCTTGTAATAACAAATCTGAGCCACAATGGCGACAAACGAGATTCGTCATGTTCCCTGGGTCATCTGGTTGAAGGCACAGGGGATTGATACAGTAGCTCATGCCTAGCTACAAAGAGATAGTGGTCTTATCCCAATATTAGGATGGGGGTTTTGAATTAATCTACTCAAAGCAATATTTTCGCTCATTACGCCCCTAGTAGCTCAACAGCAGGAGTGAACAGATCAATATATAGGTTTTTACATGCTAGTACAAAGTGGCGGTTATCAGTGACGGTCATCGTTAAGAGCAAGGAGACTCCCGTTATACCCAAAGGGTTAGCTAGCGGGAGACGGGGCGTATAAAGTGCGGACGCAGGTTCCGCACACAGCCCGGAGACGAAACCTTAAAATAAGGCAGCCTTAATCATAAAGTTTTAACCCTTTTACCCATAGCCGACCAACCATAAAGGCTGCCTTATTTTTGCGGTAACTTCTGACCCTCAGGAATTGCGTCCGTGGACAACTCTTCTAGAGTCAGATATAATGAAGAAGGTCAACGACCCACCCGAGACAATGGATTGACCGAAGGTCACGCTTCGCGAACAGACAGCCTATACGAGCGAAGTCCAGTAACCTGGCGGCGCAGCAAAATTGGTAGACCGGGAAAAGATGACAGGGCAATGGTAGTCAACCCTCGAATCAAACAGCACATCAGGATTTTTCTTGTTTGCACTTGGCGACCTAGGAGCCGCTACGCGAACGACACGTAAGAACCGCAGGACTTGCGGGGATAGTCTGTGGAGCGAACGTAAGACCAGAAAACCCCTTGAGGGTGGAGGCGGTTGCTATGAAGCAGAAACCTAAATCGTGAGGTTTAGGAATCCCTCGCTATAATCTTTGATTTAGCGACGGGAGGATGTCAAGGAATGCAATTGTTGCCTAATTTTGCCTAAGTCCTGTTCCAGTTACTTAGGCAAAAATTTTGCTTTTTATATTTAACTATAAATAGTTATCACTAAGCCGTTAACCGTCAACCGTCAACCGTCAACATACTTCCCCCAAAGAATACAAAATGGTATCAATGTCGCCTCAAGCAGGTGGCAATCTACACTAAAGCTGGTAAATTGTAAAGAAGTATGTCAAAAAGCCCAGCCCAGCCAAAATCTAATCTATGAACTGTGTTGCTGCCCCAGACAGGCAATTATCCCGATTTTACCTGCCTCAAAATACAGTCCCCTACTTGCAACAACTGACCGTATTCTGTGATTTTGACGGTCCGATTGTTGATGTTTCCAATCGCTACTACACCACGTACCAGCTAGCACTAACCGATACTCAAGGCTTCTACCAAGCTAAAGGTATAAGCTTACCGATCCAGACCATGAGTAAACAGCAGTTCTGGCAAATGAAGCAAGAACGCATCCCTGACGAAGAAATTGCCATGCGTTCAGGGTTGCGAGGAGAGCAAATCGATTTCTTCTTGGGGCGTGTGATCAAGATTGTGAATCAATCTGCCTTATTGAACAAAGATCAGCTGCAACCAAACGTAAACTGGGCCTTACCTTTGCTGCATTCTTATGGTATCAGACTAGTTCTGGTGACATTGCGTTGCACATCCCAGGTCAAACAGATCTTGAGCAATTACGGTTTAACTCGTCTTTTTAGCGCCATTTATGGAACGAGAGAAAACCACCATGCTTATCAAAACTATGCTCAGGTCAAACAGGAACTTCTCCAACAAGCACTGTCTGAGCATAGTACTTCATCCTATACCGAACAATCTCCGCTGGCTCAACCGTCCGTATCTGCTTGGATGATTGGTGATACAGAAGCCGATATTCTCGCAGGACAAGCCCTCTCAATTCCCACCATAGCTCTTACCTGTGGCATTCGTTCTCAATCATATCTCAAGCGGTTTGAACCCACTCATATCTGTAGCGACCTACTTTGTGCCACCTCTTATCTATTAGAACTCTCTAGAGCTGTTGGCTCTACCGAACTTGCTCTGTAAAAGCGATGCAGTGGCTCTACGGGCGTTTCCCTCACTCGCGCTTTGGATCAAGACACTGTTATAAGCGCGGTTTTATCGATACTAGGTGCGGTAGAGCGATAACCTTCAACCTTTAACCTTTAACCTTTAACCTTCAACCTTCAACCTTCAACCTTCAACCTTCAACCTTTAACCTTCAACCTTCAACCTTCAACCTTCAACCTTCAACCTTCATAAAGCATCACGATTCCTCCATTGAATTGCACCACTGCCACCATCGATTGAGTGGATAGTAGACGACTGGTGCCCAAAGACTACTGAGAATTGCAGAACAGATGGCAATACGCTGATGGTCTGTCCAGATTTGTGCTAATTGGCGAGAGCCTTGAAAACTATGCTGAATAGCAGTAACTGTTTCCCCAACAATCGCCATGCCAAACACAATTAAAGCTACTGAAATAAAATCTTCCTGAATATACCGTTGCTTTTGAATCAGAGCAGTCAAGATCCCCACGATGGCAAGGCTATAGACATGGGTAGGCTCAGGGAATGTCATACCATCTTGGACTAACCCCAATACCAACCCTGCGAATGCTCCTTGAAACGCTGTGCGTTTAATGCTCCAGGCCACAACCCAAATCAACAGCCAGTTGGGAGCGATTCCCAGTAATTCCATTCCAGGTAAACGTGTCATTAATAAGATTGAGCAGAAGATAACTGAAATAACAGTTACTGCCCAATTGATTGTTCGACGAACCCAAATAGAAAACTGAGACGTGTTGGTCATTGTTGATTAGACCTCTTGCAAAAGTTTTTCCTGGTATAATCACTAGTCTGGGAATTTCCGAGTTAGCGATCGCTTAAGACTAACAAACGTGCTTTGTACTTTGTTTTTGTATAAGCCTAGTACACAATCTACGTAATTTTTCCCAAAACTATTATTATAACTCAAAATATTTTTGCAAGAGGTCTATTAGTCATGGCTTATTGTTCATTAGTCATAAATCATGGGTGATTGGGATGAATAATCACCCACTCCAGATAACTCATGGGGGCTGTCAGCTCAATAATCGCCTCTGGCGCTGGACTTTTGTCAAGAATAACAGACTCTACACGTCCTAGGGGTAAACCAGCTGGGAAAAGCTGGCTAACAGTGGAGGTAGCCACAGCATCACCAGGACGGACGTTTGGCACTTTATCAAAAAACTGCATTATTGCCCGATTAGTTCCTTGTCCACCCAAAAAACCCATGCTACGGCTACGGCTGATCACGGCACCTACCTTACTAGTGGGGTCACTGATCAGCAAGGCACGACTGGTGTGGGGTGTCACGCTAACGACTCTACCCACTACACCGCCAGGTGCCATAACAACGAAGCCCGTTTTGATTCCAGCTTCACTCCCTCTTCCCAGAATGATTTCTTGCCACCAACTGTCAGCGCTACGTCCCACAACAGGCGCAACAATTCTTAGTTTATTCTGGGTTTTATTATAACCTAACAGCTCTTTTAGCTTCTGGTTTTGGGTTTTGAGTTCCTCTACCTGCTGTTGTAGTTCCAGTATCCGCCCATTAGAGAGGCTTTCTTCTCTTGCAGGTAGCGATTGAAAAGGGCGGGTTATCAATTGATAGATTTCAAAAATTGTTGCACCCTGAGTTGTTCTCAGTAACCAAGCAGCAATTAGGGTAAGACTCCCCAGCATAATTGCTACTCCATGTCTCCCCCACCAGCGACGCAGCATGTACATAGCCTATCCATAAAATAGTCAGATTTTGGCTAATCAGTGAGTTTTTACACTAGCCACACTCAATCTACACTCTTGATATATTGAACTAAAATACTCTTTAAGGTTGATGTTTAATAGCTGACCACTACATATTACGGGAACGCCCACTAAACACCCGCTCTAACTGTTTGTAGTTCTCTAATACTCGACCAGTTCCCAAAACAACGCAGCTGAGTGGATCAGCTGCCACATGGGTGACAATGCCACTTTCATGACTAATAAGTGTATCTAATCCTTTCAATAAAGCACCACCACCCGCCAGCATAATACCTCTATCAATAATATCAGCTGCCAGTTCGGGGGGAGTCCGTTCTAGAGTGCGCTTAACAGCATCAACAATAACAGAAAGGGGTTCTGCCATACTTTCACGAATCTCTGGTCGTTTGATGGTGACAGTTCGTGGCAAGCCAGACAGCAAGTGTAATCCTCGCACTTCCATGGCAGCTTCATTATCCTCAGGTGTCGGATAGGCTGAGCCAATGCGGATTTTGATGTCTTCTGCTGTCCGTTCCCCAATCACTAGGTTATGGACTTTTTTCATATACTGAGTGATTGCCTCATTCAGTTCATCTCCCGCAACACGCACTGATTCACTTAGAACGGTCCCCTGTAAACTGAGAACTGCTACCTCAGTGGTGCCTCCACCGATATCAATAATCATGTTACCGGTTGGTTCTGCTACAGGTAATCCAGCACCAATGGCTGCTGCTACTGGTTCATCAATTAACCTAACTTCTCTAGCACCAGCTTGTAATGCGGCTTCCATGACGGCTCGTCGCTCCACACCTGTGACACCGCTGGGGATACCAATCACAATTCGAGGTGAAACTAGGGCTTTGCCTTCGTTTACCCGCTGGATGAAGTGCTTCAGCATCAGTTCAGCGGTATCGAAGTCAGCAATCACACCATCCCGTAAAGGACGTAGGGCAACTACATTACCTGGGGTTCTTCCCAACATCTTTTTTGCCTCTTCGCCTACGGCTAGAGGAAGCTTTTCGTCTTGATCAATGGCAACCACAGAAGGCTCTTGAAGAACAATGCCCTTACCAGATACATAGACTAAGGTGTTAGCTGTACCCAGGTCTATACCCATGTCCCGTGACAGGGAAAAGTGATTTAAAATACTCACTAGTTTCTACGCCTCACAAAATGCTGTGTACAACCGAAATTGCACCGAAACTGTAACTGAGGTGGATTCTATTATGTTTTATCCAGTTAGTCTAGTACGCTAGTACACTAGGTGATCATGATTCTCCGGATACTCTTTAGAATAAATTTCTGCAAATACACCCAACTGCAAATACACAACGGTTTCACTGGCTCAAGTTAAGCTTAAGTTAACTATAATTCTCTTGATTATTGACTTGCTTCGGTCAGTTAAAATAAGTTAGTAATTGTTATACACCAGCTAAATCTGCTATTGTAGAGCCATAACCAGTACAAAAGTACCAATATAACTATGAGTCTCAATGTTGTCCACTTAGTCGGCCGTGCAGGTACAGACCCAGATGTTAAGTATTTTGAGTCTGGGGGTGTATTGTGTAAACTGGCCTTGGCAGTGAGACGACGGACACGCAATAGTGATCAGCCTGACTGGTTCAACTTAGAGATTTGGGGGAAGACGGCGGAAGTAGCTGCTAATTATGTGCGTAAAGGTAGCTTAATTGGTGTAAAAGGGTCTTTGAAGATTGACACTTGGAGCGATCGCACCACCGGAGCTGATCGCTCACAACCTGTGATCCGAGTAGAGCGCCTTGATTTACTTGGCTCTAAGCGTGATAGTGACCCCAGCGCTGTAAGCAGCTATGATAACACCGAATTTTGAATAGTTTTGATTTATACTCAAACCTCCTAACTAATTAGCTATTAGCTTTCGAGGAAAGTAAGAGCTAGACTAGTATAGGTCTAGATTTCTCCGCTAGGTTCCGATACTTTTTAGCTACCAAAGTCTACCAAAGGCAGACCCTAGATCGCCAAGGCAAGATGCCATCGCACCCAGGGGGTATCTCCCAAAGATCTGACGGAATATCCCGTGAGCGCCATAAAATAGCAAATTACTTGAGGCAATGGCCAAGCTTTGTGATACTTTTGCCTACTGTCCACTAACTTTTTCAGCCAATTCCTGTATTTAGGTTATTACTTACCAGTTGCCGATCACTAGTTGCCGATCACTAGTCACACATCCTTCAGACGATGATTGTCTGATCCTACAGGTTCACCAAGAAGCCGTCTTACCTCAGTTTATGACCTGGCTAACCAGGTGGGCACCGTCGAATCTCGCTTGAAGTTTCTGGGTATTTTCCCAGTCTACTGCCGCAAATCCGATTAGTTCCCTTATATACATGAGCATAGATCAAAAAACACTATTGGCAGTCACCAACTTCCCAGTAAAACCTGCTGACTCTATTGTAGTAGTTGCTCAAAATATCTGCAACATCTAGGTGTTTGAGCACGGAAATGCCTAGCAGGAGAAAATAGTGTAAGACTTGACTGATTTTATTGATATTGGAACTATTGCGTGACTACAATCATTTCCTTAAATACTAACCATTTCCAAACCTTAGACTTGTCTCCAGCTCAGACATTGATTGAAACGTGGCTGCAAGACGGTGCGATCGCAAACTATGAGCAGCAGCTAGGCTTTAAGATTGATTTTGATTGCGATCCTGAGGATCCTCGGGAATTCTCAGAGATCCCAGAGGTGCGGTTATGGTTTGTGCGCTTGGATGCTACCTATCCCTGGTTACCTTTTTTACTAGATTGGAAATCTGGGGAATTCGTCCGCTATACTGCTATGCTAGTGCCCCACCAATTTAATCGTACAGAAGGCATCCAGTACAACTCTGAAGCCTTAGAAATTTTCGTGATGCAGAAGATATTTGTACTTACTCAATGGTTAAAGCAGTGGGGTATACAGAGCCCATCCCGCCTCAAGTCGATGGCTCAGTTACTCGGCTATGAACTTGATGATACTTTGTTTGATCTGATCGAAACCTCAGGGGGTGATATCAAGTCTGGTTGAATACCCATGATAAATAAGATGGATATGGAGATGGGGAGATGGAGTGGAGGCTCATCAGTATAAGAAACGCTATCTTGGCATAAGAAATACTATGAATGGGCAGCTTATGGCTGTGCAAAGTATAATGTCACATCGGGTTGATGATCATCTCAATCAACCCCTATAGCGTCAGCTTTCCATCCTCAACAGATTTTGGGGATAACAGAAAAGCACCTTGATTACTTTTTCAAGAAATACTGGGAACCTATTAGCTACCCCAAATTTGCTCTAATACAGTTTCCGGTTTGATATCAGCAATCCGACCGGTAGGTGATTGAATACCGTATACCCCCTCCTTGACAGGTAGTAGTTTTTTGGCCTCTGTCGGACCAAACAAGGCAATGGTAGGAGTACCAACAGCTACAGCTAGATGCATCGGTGCACTATCGGTACACAGCATCAAATTAGCACCAGCAATCATGGCTGCCAATTTCCCAATATCTTCTGGAGCAGTAACTTTGAGGTCACGATGGGACTCCATCATAGCCTGGCACCATTCTGCATCCTCTGGCCCTTTTAGCAAGACAATGGGTAGATCGGGTTGTTTTTGGCGAATGTCCTCAACAATCTGCTGCCATTTCTCAACTGGGTAGATTTTATCAATTCCTTGGGACAGAGCGAGTTTACTAGAACCGCCATGAATAAGAATGTAGCCAATTTCTGGAATGTCTAGCTGTTGCTGTTGAGCTTCTGCCCACTCAATATCTGATTTGGGAACCCTAACCGCAAGTTCTTGACAAGGAACGTTAATACCGAAACCTAGTAGTAAGTCGTGGTACATATGGGCAGCATACTGCTCAGTTTTTAGGGGCACAGGGTTGGTAAAAAACAAATCCCTTGAACCAGCTTGGTAACCAATTCGACGCACAATACCAGTCATCCAGAGCAACAGCCCAACTGACCACCGACGTCCCAGGGTCATCGCAGCATCGTACTCGCGATCGCGGATCACTCCCAACAAGTTACCAAAATCTGCGAGACCATTGCGGTCTTTAAAATCAAAGGTTAGGACTTCATCGACTGACTGACAAACCCGATAAGCCCCCTTGGCTCGCGGTTCCACAATAACGTCAATCTCAGCTTTGGGATAATACTGTTTTAGTTGTGAGAGGGTGGGAAAGAACAGGATTTGGTCGCCAATTCCACCAGGAACAAGGGCTAGTATTCTCATCTCAAATTACTTGAGCTTACGGATCAGCGTGAAGTACCCCAGCCTGCTTCGCTGAGGCTGGGGCTTCCAATCTCAACTGAATCAGGGACGGTCTTATTCGTCAATAGGGCTTCCCGCTTCATCCGCCGACGCCTCAACCAGCAAACTGGAATTGGTCTTACTCAGCGTCCACAGGCAGACATCCGCCTTCCGCAGACGTATAACTTTTACGACAGACTCACCTTGGAATTACGACTCTATGGTCAACCAGCCGGGGCAAGTCTCTTCCCTGAGCTCTGCTAGTACTTTGTACACCTAATGGTTTGACTAATTGATAAGAAATCAGACCATTTGTAAGGTAGCCTTTTAGTCAGTCAGGCGGGTCAGCAACCACCTTTATTATAACACAATTCGCAATAATTCGTCGTCTCACTATCCATACCCACCCTTAAGAGGGTGGGTATGGATAGCGAGGATTGTTAACTTGATTGCTGGAAGGACTAATTCTGATTCTATCCAGGGCATAGTATCCTAAGCTCAGCCATGAAGCAGGAGCTAAGAGGTAGAAAATCGTGCATTTATTAATTCCAGCAGCCGGAATGGGACGACGGATGGGGAGCGATCGCAATAAGCTTCTTTTAACACTTCTAGGTAAACCAATACTTGCTTGGACGCTACTAGCAGCAGAGAAAGCTAGTAGTATTAGCTGGATTGGGATCATCGGACAACCCTATGACTCGCCAGAGTTTAAAGCAATTCTAGCTGAACTTGCCCTATCTAAACCTGTGGAGTTGATTGAGGGGGGGGAAACACGGCAAGAATCTGTCTATAATGGCTTGCAGGCTTTACCAGCAGAAGCCGAAAGGGTGTTGATTCACGATGGTGCTAGATGCTTAGCTACCCCTGAGTTACTGGCACGGTGTGCCGAAGTCCTAATGGCTTGTCCCGGTCTAATTGCCGCTGTGCCAGTTAAGGATACTATTAAAGTGGTGGATGAAGCCAATCTTGTTCAAGATACACCGGATCGGAAAGGATTGTGGGCAGCACAGACACCCCAGGGATTTGAGGTGAAGTTGTTGAAACAGTGCCATGACCAAGGACGTAAGGCTGGCTGGGAAGTTACGGATGATGCAGCTTTGTTTGAACGGTGCAGCTTGCCAGTCAAGATTGTGGAAGGGGAGGAGACGAATTTGAAGGTAACTACCCCAGTGGATTTAGCGATCGCAGAATTTATCTTGCGCCAGCGTTTTGATATCAGTGGGAGCGAATCTAGTTAATTAATTGATTGATTATAATTAATTATCTTTTATGTTGTGCCAGGGAATGGAAAATTGCCAGGTACCAATCATAAAATCACTATGGAGATCCAACAACGCCACCCTTGGCCAGTCAATAGTGAAGAAGCTAAAGCAATTCAACAACAACTACAACCTGAGGTAATTTGTGAAGATCAGTTGGGGGAAGTGCAGTATGTTGCGGGTGTAGATGTAGGTTTTGAGGAGGATGGCGCTATATCACAGGCAGCAGTAGCAGTTTTAAGCTTTCCCGACTTGCAGCTGAGGGAAAATGCGATCGCATCGAGACCCACTACCTTTCCCTATGTACCAGGCTTCCTATCATTCCGAGAAGTCCCTGTAGTACTGGATGCTTTGGAAAAAATTAGCATTATCCCTGACTTAATTTTGTGTGATGGTCAGGGCATTGCCCATCCTCGTCGCTTTGGTCTTGCCTGCCATCTGGGGGTACTGACAGATATTCCTACCATTGGTGTGGCTAAGTCCCGATTCATTGGTGATCATGAGGAATTGCCCGAAAACAAAGGTAATTGGCAACCGCTGAGCCATGATGGAGAAATCATTGGAGCCGTTGTGCGTACTCGGACTGGAGTCAAGCCAGTCTATGTTTCCATTGGTCATCGCATTAGCTTACCCACAGCAATTGATTATGTGTTGCGCTGCACATCTAAGTATCGATTACCAGAAACAACTCGCTGGGCAGATCAACTAGCATCAAAGAGAAGTTAGAAGTTAGAAGTTAGAAGTTAGAAGTTAGAAGTTAGAAGTTAGAAGTTTCCATTTTTAATTCTTCATTCTTCATTCTTCATTCTTCATTCTTCCTTCTTCATTCTTCCTTCTTTTGGTAATACCTCTTCTTCTAATCGATTAACCCGTTCCTTGAGTTCTATTACTAAAGTAGCGAGACGCTTAAACATGGGGTGATCAGCGTCTACCCTGCTATAGGTATCAGTTGGTGATGGTCCCTGGTGTTGACTGGGTCGATTACTATCAGGAACTGACTGGTTGACCTGACGTAACTGAGTCTCTAACTGATTGAGTTTAAATCTCAAGTTAATTATCTCAGATTCAAGAGAAGAAATCCGCGATTCTACAACAGTTATAGAAGCTGTGGCTGGTGGAATAAACTGTGAAATAAAAATTCCTAAGATTAAGCCAAAAGTGAGTATTACGATTGTTCGTTTCAAAGTAGTACAACCCCATTAGTTATCTTACTACCCATTATGACTATAGCAGTTTTAAATTAGGTGATGTACAAATTTTTGGGTAATAGGTAATAGGTAATAGGTAATGGGGAATCGGGAATCGGGAATCGGGAATCGGGAATCGGGAACAGGGAAAAAATCCTGTGTACCTCATTAGGTTAGAACCCGCTATAGTTCATGTGGACTTTCATTGTAAGCATTTAACTATCAGCAGTCCGCTGAAGGGCTACAGGCATACTATAGCGTTTGTATTTGAGATGTAAACCTGTATGGTCTTTTTTTATTGGACAATAAAACTGAGGATCTCTTTCCCCTCTTGCCTCTTGCCTCTTGCCTCTTAGCCTTTGGGAGTATTTTCACAACCGATGATACAAAGGCTATATGAATGGCTGATAGCTGATAGCAGTAGGCTGAATACTTACATTGATACTTACATTCGGATAGCCAAGATCTAACAAAAAGAGCGAGTCACTTATCAAACCGCTCTTTTTGATAAGGGCATAAATAGTGAAGCACAAAGTAGAATTATAAATTTGTCTTAGGGATATTTTAACCCAAAGACATAGCTCCTTAGACATAGTTTGCCTACTCCTCCCTGATTGATCAGGCTTTAGGCTGTTTCCAACCAGTCATAAATTTTATCTAATTGCTCCAGAGTTACCAAACCATACTGCCAAAGAATCATTGGCAAAAGTCCTGGGTCTTGTTCCCGGTGTCTTAGTGCGATCGCAATAGAATCTCTTGAAATTGCTAACTCTTCTTGGAGAAAATGCAAGAATTTTGTATAAGTTTTTGGTGCCATTAGTTATCTTTCACCTCCTTTAATAGGCTCTATTTTGGAATTAGTAATCTGAATGTGTAAACCATCAGTAGCCACTATCTCATCTGTCCACTAGGAAATTACGAACATTGGTTGTACCTGACAAACGAAACAGTCGGAAATTTGAAGGTTTTAAGATTTTAAGGATAATTAATCCCATAGGAAAGGAGTTAACTTTCCCTATCATCACCCGACTAGGATTTAGGATGACAGGAATAGCACTCTAGTATCCCTGTATAAATTTTCAGGGTTAAGAGGCTGATTACCTGTGTCCTAAATCACTGCCAACCTGAGATTTTCGTCAACCTAGAACAGCAATCTTATGTATCTTGCCAGTATCGCATCGGAAATACCCCACTAGCATCACCCCTAGACCTTGCCAACACAGTGAGTTGGAAAGACCATCCTAGCTCCTATGCTTAAGTCAATTACAATTCGGCAGTTTTAAACACACACTCCGTCAGGCGCTTGATTGACAAGCGTCTGTCAAGTTAAAAACTTTGGCTGGCGTACGCTATAACTGACTACTCTCTCACACCATTAACTTAGCGATTCACCGCTAAGACTCAGTAGCGTCACCCCTACCCTTGTTTTCCCAACCTTGATTAATTATGTCAAGGGCAGCCATTAGTAATCAAGGGTATAGTCATTTGCGAGCTTTTTACATCTGTCTTAGGAAAGATTACCCTAATTTAGCTTAATTCGCCAGAAGCCCCACGACAGAGGTAAGCATTTAACTATAGATCCGAAACGTAAGTAATCGCTTACTTCTGACTTCTGACTTCTGACTTCTAACTTGCGCGTAGCGCTATATTAGTTAGGTGCGGTAGTACTCCCATCCAGAAATTTGACAGTGACCTGGTCACCTACTTTCAGACCCAGTTCAGCCGCACGTCCGCCACGAAGTTCAATCACTTGGTCAATAATTTTCATTCCTGGACCATAGGTAGGGCATTCATCGGTTTCGCAGGGGGGGACAGATTTTGCGATCGCTTTTACTTCCCCATTTCTTAGAAACACCATATCCAGATAGATTTTAACATTCTTCATCCAAAACCTGACACGTTGTGGTGGGTCGAAGCCAAATAACATCCCCCGATCCGGTGCTAGAGATAGGCGATACATCAATCCCATTGCCTTTTGCTCACGGCTCTGTGCCACTTCCAGCGAAATCCGCTCACCTGCGATTTCAGCTTCAGCAGAAATTGGTAACATTTGACCTAATTTGGTTGGTGATTGTGATACTGATGGCGCTGTTGCTGGCGGTTGACCAGATTTCACAGAGGTACTATTTATAGTGTCTTCTGGAACTGACCCTGCTGAACAGCCCATCAGTAAAATACTTAGTGCTATTGAACATAGAGTGATTTGAAACTTCATAGCCCTTTTCCCTATTATCAAGTATCAAGTATCAAGTATGAAGTGGGGAGTCGGGAGTCGGGAGTCGGGAGTCGGGAGTCGGGAGTCGGGAGTGGGAAGTGCGAACCATGGCATTGATTGGTTACTCAGCCACTAGTATAGTTTCACCCAACACCGTTCAAGCTCCAACCTCCACCCTTCAACCTCCAACCTCCAACCTCCAACCTCCAACCTTGGCCTTTGGCCACGCTACGCGAACAACCTTCAACCTTGGCCTTTGGCCACGCTACGCGAACAACCTCCAACCTTGGCCTTTGGCCACGCTACGCGAACAACCTCCAACCTTCAACCTTGGCCTTTGGCCACGCTACGCGAACAACCTTCAACCTTGGCCTTTGGCCACGCTACGCGAACAACCTTCAACCTTCAACCCCACAACCCTAAGCCTCCCGCAACACATAACCAACACCACGCACCGTCTGGATTAATCGCCTTTCACCTTCATCTTCAATCTTGAGACGTAAATAGCGAATATAGACTTCGATGACATTGGACTCTCCCATAAAGTCATAACCCCAAACATTTTCCAAAATTTGTTCGCGAGTTAATACTTCCCTCGGATGGCTGATCAAATACTTGAGCAGTTCAAACTCTTTCATGGTCAAATCAATGACCCGTCCATTGCGCATTGCTCTACGCTGGCTTAGGTCTAACGTTAGTTCTCCAAACCTAAGCTGCTCGGAGCCTCCTGTTTTTGGCTCTAGATAAAGGCGCACCATTTTTACAAATGGCTCGGTACGATAGGGTTTAAGGAAATAATCATCAGCCCCTGCTTCTATACAAGCCACTCGATCCTCTACTCGGTCATGAGCCATCAGCATGATTACAGGTACGCGAGAGCCTTCACGTCTGAGCTGATCGCATAATCTCAGCCCTGATTCTCCTGAAAGGGCTCTATCCACAACCACCATTGCTGGCTGGAGTTCACAAGCTTGATGGCAAGCAATGGCGGCATCAAGGGCAATGACGGTATGATAACCTGCTTCTTTCAAGTCCTGACTCAGCCGTTCCGCCAATATTTGATCGTTTTCTACAACTAAGACGCAGGGATTCCTTTCCAGGGTCAGATTTGGCATAGATAATGCTTGTCAGCACAAGCTGGATATAACTATGGTGAATACCAACCCTGTTTTAGCATGTCCTCATTAAATCTTGCTGAGTGAGTAATAGGTAATGGGTAATGGGTAATAGGTAATGGGGAATGGGTAATGGGTAATGGGTAATAGGTAATGGGTAATGGGTAATGGGTAATGGGTAATGGGTAATTGGTAATTGGTAATTGGTAATGGGTAATGGGTAATGGGTAATGGGTAATGGGTAATTGGTAATTGGTAATTGGTAATGGGTAATTGGTAATTGGTAATTGGTAATTGGTAAGCTATCAGCTATCAGCTACATCTCAAAACAAAAAAAATAGCCGTAGAAATACTATCCACGGCTATTTAAATGACTTATGTCACTGAGTTCCCAAACCGAACCTGATGTGATCCTATTTCGACCAGACCTGAGCCTTGGCCAGGGGGGGGTTTCCCCCCCAGAAATTTAACGTGTTATGGCAACAGCCAATACTTCATCATGGTTGTCCTCACTTCCCCTGGAGTTTCAGTAGGTTCCAAAGGGCTCCAGTCGGCAATCTCCCCATAGCCAAGGGCATAAAACCTTTGCATACTATGGATTACGGCTTGACGAGGACCTTTGAGAGTGTGCTCAACAGGTTGTTTTTTGAGGTTTTGGTTGATTTTTTTTGACATAAGTCGAAACTTTAAATCATTGTGGATCAATATTGATTATTGTAATGATTATATTTTATTTTGTCAAGGGGTTTTAAAAATTTTTTTGGGAAAGTTTTACAGGTGATATAGCGGTTTGTGACTTTGTTAAGTAAATAGTTATGGGGTTTTATGGAACAGGGAATAGGGAACAGGGAACAGGGAACAGGGAAAAGAGAATAAAGCAGTTCCCATTCAATCTACGTTATTTATGAAATTAAAAAATAAACTTTATTTTTTTTGGTAACCTTTTCATAAATAAATTATCTACAACTTCTTATATAAGCTATCAGCTTTTTAAGACAAAAAGTAAGCATTAGTTTAATCTGAGTTACAGCCGTTTTCAGATGAATTCACCTCACTACCTTTAGCTCAAAGCCCCCTAAATCCCCCAATTCTGGGGGACTTTAACTCAATTTTTACCCCTGGTGCGCTTACAGTCGTTGAATTAAATTCGCCACGGGTCGTACCTTAGATAAACAGGACTATTTCCCGATTCCCGATTCCCGATTCCCGATTCCCGATTCCCGATTACCTATTACCTATTACCGATTCCCGATTCCCGATTCCCGATTCCCGATTCCCGATTCCCGATTACCTATTACCTATTACCGATTACCGATTCCCGATTCCCGATTCCCGATTCCCGATTCCCGATTCCCGATTCCCGATTACCCATTACCCATTACCTATTACCTATTACCTATTACCCATTACCTTGTTTTCAGCTGACCGCTGACTGCTGACTACTTACAGTTTGATTAATTTCAATTTCTTCAATTGGACGCTCAATTTCTGTGATAGTTTTGCTAAAGGTTACTTGACCCATAACTTGCCACTTTAGTTTAACTTTAGGGGTATTATTAAGATAATCGTAGCCACCTTCAAGGATAGTAATTTTGCTAATAGTGTGAGTTGTAGCTGTTTGTTTGCCTTGATAATTGTTAGCCCTTGATAAATTATAAGTTTCGATTAGTTCTTTGGTGTTAGTTAAAATAACCCCTGTCGTCAGGGAAGCTAATTTTTCTAAGTTAGTTAGGTCAGCGTCGCAGATATCGATTAAAAATTCTTGTTTAAATTCCCTGGATGTAGTAATTATTGTGGGGTTTTGTTGGTCGGGGTGTAACTCTTGTGGATGGCTTGATATCAATGTTGGCGAAATTTCCCATTTACCGGGATAGATAGCGATGTGTGGTAGTTTTGTTGGTGATTCAGTAATAGGAGCAGGAACAATTTTTATTTGAGGTTGGGAGATGTCTTTAATTAGTTCTTGCTGAAGCTGCTGGCTGATTTGGGATAGTAAGTTTTGAATCATTTTTTTTAGGTGATGGGAGTTAGGCAGCCGTTTTTGAGGTCTGATTCTGTCTGATTTGACTTTCAACAGCCTCTAGGGTAAATAATTGTCTCCTGCATTCCAAGTATACATCCATGTAGGGGCGGGTTCCCTGCTTGTGTCTGGTTTAACTACATTCCCTTCATTATTTGATTACCATTCCCATTACGATTAATGTTACTATAGGTATAGCTATAGTTAAGTAATGACCTAAATGTGAAAACCGATACCATCTTCTATCGTCTGTTTCAATCGTTTTCCAGTATATTCTTTGAATTAATTAACCATTCCCCTACAGAAGCACAAGCTTATCAATTCGCCTCTGTGGAAGTCAAACAACTAGCATTTAGAATTGATGGAGTATTCCTGCCGACAACCACCACACCCGAACAACCAATTTATTTTGTAGAAGTCCAATTTCAGAGGGACTCTGAATTTTACTCCCGCTTCTTTACCGAAATTTTCATGTACTTAAACAAAACTAAACTCAGCAATGATTGGCGTGGTGTGGTGATTTACCCGAGCCGCAATGTGGATAAAGGAGCAACTCAACAATATCTTGAATTACTCGATTCCCCAAGGGGATCTCGGATTTATCTCGATGAATTAGCCGAGACCTCTGCAACATCGGTGGGTATAGCTACAGTACAGCTAATTGTCACCAAGGAAGATACTGCAATCGCACAAGCTCAAGACTTGATTCAACGAACCACTGAGGAGATAGACAATGAACCACAAAAGCGAGAACTTCTACAATTAATAGAGACCATACTAGTGTATAAGTTACCCAAACTCAGTCGCACGGAGATAGAAGCAATGTTTAGCTTAAGTGATTTACGGCAAACTAAAGTTTATCAGGAGGCTTTAGCCGAAGGTAGGCTTGAAGGCATACAAGAAGGCAGACTTGAAGGTATACAAGAAGGTAGACTTGAAGGTAAAATTCAAGGCAAATTAGAGTCGATACCTCGGTTGTTAGCGTTGGGTTTAACCGTAGAACAAGTTGCCCAAGCTTTAGAATTAGAGGTTGAACTTGTGAAACAGGTGCTCGAGCAGTCAACGGATCCCTAAAACAACAAGCATCCCATAGAAAAATCGCATTCCCTAGGCTAGGTGGGCAAATAATGAGAGTTTGGCAATTTCCTCAGCAGTCATGTCCATTTGCCCACCCTACAAGATCTAAATTACTCAATTCTCAATTCTCAATTCTCAATTCCCGATTCCCGATTCCCGATTCCCGATTCCCGATGACATTCTAAATTCTCAATTCTCAATTCTCAATTCTCAATTCCCGAAGGATTCTATCGCCTAGGATAAACTTGTGGTCTCTCGGCAGGCGGTTTAGGCTCGGGACATACCACTTGATCAGGTCGTAGGTTCTTTGTATAATTGGTAAATCGCTCATTTCCAGGAAAAAATAAAAATTCCGCCTGCGGCGGAAGATGGTAAAATAAAAATAAAATCGGAAATGGTAAAAGGGCAAAAGGGCAAATAATATCACGCCTAGGAACAAACTACCCTGAAACCGTCGTTGTCATACCATGGATCCGGCGAGTCTTTGTTGCGAGCGGCACAGCGGCAGGCCCTCGGATAGTTGATCCAAGTGCCACCGCGCCGTATTAGATTATCATTATCATTTTCACTCAACCAGGCGCTGCCGTCTATTGGGGCACGATTATAGTCGCCGTGCCAAGTATCTTGACACCATTCCCATACATTACCCATCAGATCATACAATTTAAAGTTATTCGGTATTTTTTGTCCTACTGGATGAGTTTTGTTACCAGAATTACCACTGTACCAAGCATACTCTCCCAGTTTTGACTCGTCGTCGCCATAGTAATATCTAGTTGTCGTACCTGCTCGACAGGCATATTCCCATTCCGCCTCACTGGGCAAACGGAATTTTCGCTCCTTGAGTTGACCCTCAAGTTTTTGATTGACTCGCGCACAAAATTCCTTGGCTTCATACCAGCTTACCTGCTCAACTGGGAGAGACTCGCCTTTAAATTTAGATGGCTCTGCATTCAAGCTCCTGTCAACTGGCTTGTAACTAGCAACGGCTTGCCACTGCTGCTGGGTTACTTGATACTTCCCCATCCAGAACGCTGGTACATTTACCTGATGCTGGGGTCCTTCGTCAGCCTCCCTACCAGACTCATTGTCGGGCGAACCCATCAGGAAGCTACCTGCTTTGATGGGTTGCATTTCTAGGATAACCCCGTTACCTAAATCAAAGAAGATTTCTGAAACTAAACCAAACTTTTCTAAGGTGCTTTTGATGTAGGTGATGATGGCTTGTTCCGTGGGGACTACGACCAGGGAGGAGTCTCTAGATGGGCTGATGGTGTTACTAAATTGCGCTACCTCTACGCCGTTCCCGAGTTTCAGACTCTGACTGACTTCCAACTTTTTGCTTGTAAACGACTCTTGTAACCCTTGCACTTGCTTGTCTACATAGGTTTTCACTGCCAGTTCCGTGGGGACAGCTTGATTCGAGTTGTCTGCCAAGGTAATATCGCTGGAAAATTCATTAACCGCTTCTCCGAATTCTAGTTTCA
This sequence comes from Moorena sp. SIO3E8, assembly GCF_010692445.1. Classification (NCBI taxonomy): domain Bacteria; kingdom Bacillati; phylum Cyanobacteriota; class Cyanophyceae; order Coleofasciculales; family Coleofasciculaceae; genus Moorena; species Moorena sp. SIO3E8. Next base: position 92,324 of record NZ_JAAHHM010000004.1, read on the forward strand.
GGTTTCCCTTGACTTCCAGTTTAGCGGTGGGATTGTCTGTCCCAATTCCTACGTTGCCTTTAACCTTCAGGGCGTCTTCAATGGTTAGAGGTCCGTGGAAGCTTGTTGCTTTTTGTTTTATGTCTTGAAGAGTCTTACCCAAACGGTCAATTTCATCCATGGCGGCATTCCAATCTGCCGAAAGGATCAAATCTCCAGGATTTTTCTGTTTTGGTTCAAAGCCGTTGGTCATTGCTGCTCCCTAAGCTTTCTAATTCTCACTAAAATAAAATTTCCCACACAAGAGTTAACTTAAATTTATCGCTCTTGGTAATTACAGGAAAAATCACTCGATTATACATGATTCCCTTGCCTTTTTCTAGGCTATTGAACAAACCCGCCTCAGTCAACTCAACTGGCTGTTTATCAGGTTCCCCAAAATCTAGGTCTACAGACAACATAATTTTACACTTTTTACTGTCACCGTCTCCAGTCTCGATTAAATCTTTGGACTCAAACGGTTTAAGTTCTTTCCGAAACACCTCCCAGGGCTATTTCATTCTCATGAAAGCAAATAAATGCTAGATTTACAGGTTAAACCAGTGTTTCATGAGTTCCCATGGGTTTGCCACCCCCACCTGCCCCTACAATCTTACTTCCAAGCCTTCCCCCAGAAAAGTCAAACCCTGAGCGTATTGAGATTTTGGAAGCCTTTGTCGATATTCCAGATGGCCGCAATGCTTCCGGGAAACGGCATCAACTCAGCCTGTGTCTAGCCCTGTTTACCCTGGCTATCGCGGCTGGGAATCGAGGATTTCTAGCTATCGGTGACTGGCTCACTAGTTATCGGGAGGAGCTCATTGAACTATTTGATCCCCCTTTGGGCCGACTTCCTTCGTACAGTACGATTCGCCGTGTTCTGATCAACCTAGACTATCAGCAGTATTCTGCGGCCTTGGCTCGTTTTTTTGGTATTGAACCCAAGCCTGGAGAAACCAAAGCCATTGATGGTAAAGTCCTACGAGGCTCGTACCAACGTTCTTGGTGATAATCCCGACTCTCCACCTCACCGAGCAATTATACTAGTGAGCGCTTATCTGGTTGAGCGAGGTTTGATTCTAGAACCGAACCCATGTCAATAGCAAAACCAATGAAATCAAAGCTTTGCCTGAATTTATCAAGCAACTGGCTGAGGCGGGTGTCGTCTTTGCCTTTGATGCGATTAGTACTCAAAAAAAACAGCTGAGTTAATCATTGAAAGTGGAAACCACTACCTGGGTGCGCTCAAAGGCAATCAGAGCAATCTGTTCAAAAGCGTCAAAGCCCACTTTGTTGTCCAACACAGTCACACTGACATCAGTAAAGGGCATGGTCGTGTTGAGAAACGAGTTGTTAGCATCTGCACACAACTTGATCACATCAAGCCCTGGCCGGGGCTAAAAACCCTCATTCGAGTGGAAAGTGTTCGACAATTCAAAAAGGGTAGACAACTTCGTTTGGAAACGGAAACACGCTCCGCATGTTGCTTCTTTCAACGAATCTGCAGAGTCTTTTGCTCAGCGCATTCGAGGATATTGGGGTGTAGAAAATAAGGTTCATTATGTTCGCGATTTCACCCAGGGAGAAGATGCTTCACGTATTCGCATGCATCAGTTACCTCAAATCTTTGCGGTTGCTCGTAACTTTGCACTCAATATCTATCGCTCTAATCACTTCTCAAATATGGCCCAGGCAGAGCGACGGTGCAAGTTTGGACTAGACACACTCAAGCGCATTTTTAGAATGAAATAGCCCTGAAACACCTCCTGTCCCAATTGAGTATCCGTAGCTGGAGCAACTTTGGTGCTGCCGCCAGTCCCTAATGCGATGTAGCGGATCGGATCAATGGTTTGATTAGTAAATAACTTGGCAACTAATTCCCGCCCTGTGTAAACAATCGAGTTATCAGCTTTAACTTCCTGCAACAGCTGATCTTGAGGATTATATTTTTGGATAGTCAACCTACCTTTCATGTCGAGGCTTTCGGCAATTTTCATAGAATTAAGAATCGGGAATCGGGAATCGGGAATCGGGAATCGGGAATCGGGAATCGGGAATCGGGAATTGGGAATCGGGAAGTTAGAAGTTAGAAGTTAGAAGTTAGAAGTTAGAAGTTAGAAGTTAGAAGTTAGAAGTTAGAAGTTAGAAGTTAGAAGTTAGAAGTTAGAAGTTAAAAGTTAGAAGTTAAAAGTTAAAAGTTAGCATTTACCAGGTTAGTGAGGTATATTTAAGTTTTTTATCCCGACTCCCGACTCCCGACTCCCGACTCCCGATTCCCTACTCCCTACTCCCTACTCCCTTTCCTCAAGCAAAACGATTGCCGCTATCAAAGCCCGTATAGTCAAATACTCCACAAGTAAGCAGGTTATCAGACATTTCGTGGACTACTCCCTCTGGATAGGGAACCTGAAGACTACTAATAGTCAAGGTATCTTCGGCAAGATGTTCTTCCAGAAAAGGAGAACGCTCGACTCCCAACCGTGCTACCATCTCGTGAGTTTCCTGAAAGCGCTTTTCATAGGTAATCATCCCCAGAACACCAGCGGCTTTAACCTTGTCAATAATTCCAGCAATTTGATGACGAGGATGATCCCCTGCTTGCTGAAACTTATCAGTAAAGCCGGGAATATCCCAAGGAATTTTTACCTCAAACACCCCTGGGGTGAGTTTGTAGAGTCTCATTTCCAGAGAGACGGCGGGTTGACTCAAGGCAAAGGTGGTTTCACCAAAGCGCTGTTGGTCAAATCGGGCCAGGGGAACCCCATCAGCTAACTGGGCTTCCAGCCGCCAGCGAGAGGTTTGGGTTGGTAGTTGGGGCGTTCCTTCTGTTGCATAAGGTTTACCGTTGACTTCAACAGTATTCTCTCGAAAGGACAATACATCGGATGCCCTCGCTTCTCCTTGGTAAGTAACCGATTCTTCAGTATCGCACCTAACAACTCGCACATTGTATAATACCATAGGGAGATTTGGCTGAACTGCCAGGAAAATTTCGATGTCCTCAGGGTGCGGGTTGGGGTTATATACCTCAAATTCTTCCCCAAGTGTCAGCACGTAGGAATGTTCTGGCTGATTATGAGGATGCAACTGAGTCAGCCGAGGCATGAACTCTTTAATTTCAATGGTTTCCTTAGCAGCTTGAGCTGCGGGAGAATCTCCTAAAATTCCCAAGTTGGCTGCCACCAAATCAATAATCCCTTGCTTGGTAGCTGCTCCTTGACGGAGGATTTGAATCAAGCCTTTGAGTCGCTCTCGGTAAGGAGCATAACTCTTGGCAATCTCATTGGGATAGGCTGCTTCTAGCAATTGCCGATTCTGGATAATCAGATCATTTCCCTGGGGAGGGGTTTCTGGTCGGGGTTGGTCGGTGTCTTGGTAAGTTTTTTGGTATAGTGAGGGGTCTTCAAGACACCGATTCAGTCCCTTAATTAACCCCTGGTCTACCTCCGCCAGAGTAGGAATAGGGCTAGGGCTGATATAGTCTGGATAGGCAGCGTCTAACAACAAGCGATTGAGACGTTGTCGGTCTTCCCCGATTGGTTGTTGTGCCAGCAGTTGCTGAGCGGCTTTGCTAAGAGTCAGGGTTTGGAAGTATGGCTTATTTTTCCCATAGAGGGAGGGATTAACCAGCTGTTGGTTGAGTGTTTGCACCAGTCCCTGCTCTAGGGGTTCAGGAAGCGGGGGGAAACCGTCATAGTGATTCAGCAGTTCCAGGGTTTCTGGGGGCAAGTGAATCTTGAGATAATGACTGAGTGGATCGGTATCAACGGTAGCAACCAACAGCTTAATGGCCAGACCGGGCAGATCCCTGAAAGACTCTAGGTTAAATTGAGCCTGGGCAACCTGATAGCGCTCCAGAAGGGTCTTGGTATCGTGATCAAGTTGCGATCGCAAATACTGAGACAGTTCATCCCTGCCTTCATGAAGTTTCTTGGCCAAGTTACTGACATTTTTAAGACTCCCTGGACTAAACTGGTGACTAACCTGTACCAGTTGAGAGGTGCCCCCTAAAGCTTCTAGGTAGAGAGCAAAAAGTTGATCTAAATCTCCCTTTTTGTTAGCAATAAAGCCTTGAGACCCTTCATTGTCAGCGGTATCCACATGATGGGAACGCATCACAGCGAGCAAGTCGGTTTCCCCTTGCTCTAGCAAGACGCCAAAGACATCAATAAATTGGTAGAGCAAACTCTCAACATTGGCTCCGTCATAGAAGTGAGGAAACCGATTGCTGATGCTGGTGGTTTTGCCGCGTTTTTCCATTACCTATTACCTATTACCTACTCAAAGTCCCCCTTTCTAAGAGGATATCTGAAAAGTTTTTTGATACTGAATTTTGCCCCCCTAGCCCCCCAATTCTGGGGGGAACAAGAATCCAATTAGCTGGGAAAAGTCCCCCTTGCTAAGGGGGATTTAGGGGGATCCCCACCTCAGGGGATAGAGAATTGCTACATTACTTATCTTCAATTACAATTTCCAAAGTAGACGGCACTTGTAACTGAATCTCTGCGCGTTCTACAATCGCAATGGGAATATTGTCCTGATAGGAGCTACCCTTGGCTCTGAGTTCAAGCTGATCAATCGTGTAGCTAGAATCTCCGAGAAAGCTTCGGAGTGCTTCCATTAACTTCTCCTGATTTTCCTTTGAAACTTGGCCATTGCTGATGAAAATCTTAAGGATTTCCTTGGCCAGATTGCCTGCCTTAGTCCTGATATCCACCAGCAGCAGAGTTTTCAATTGGTTATAATCCAGATTTTCTCCCACTGCTAGTTTGGGTAACTGCTCCAGAGAGGGAGTCACAATACTTGTAACTGCAGCTTTCATGGCACTCTTAAGTTGTGCTGGAGCAACAGTTTCGGGAACTGCAACCGCCGGAGTTAGCCTTAAATTCAAAGTAGCGATCGCAACCTCAACAACCTAGATATCGCTGGTAATGATAAACTTATCAGCATCACCTAACTGAGTTTTTTCAAATTTGTTTACCTGAATTTGCTTCTGGTCTCGGTCAATTCTATCCTCAGCATCTTCCCCATTAATAAACCGAAAATCCTCCAGTTTCCAATTAATATCTAGCACTGATTCTACGGTTTTTGCTTGCTTAACCAGCTGCTCAAGTTGAATATTTTCTTCTGGTTGGAGTTGCTCAAAATAAGCACTAACCTGCTCCTCAACCTGTTGGTAAATGTGCTGCTTCTCTTGTTGGGTAACTGTAACCGGTAGGATTAACTTCAATGCTCCAGTAATGGTGAGTAATCTCTCATAGAGAAATACCGAACTGAGCTGAGCCTGCTCCACAAACGTGACCTTAACGGTTTCGCCATCAAAGGGAATCCCTGGTTGCCAGAAGGAGGGAATTAACTTGATTGCTTCGATGGTGGTGATTGTTTCAATTCTTGCCTTAATCTCACTTTTAACCACTTCCTGGGATGGTTTGAAGTCAGCAAAATATTGTTTTAGCGCTGTTTCAATTGCCTGTTGTTTCTGGTCATCTAGTGCTTGAGCCTTAATTTGTAAGGCTACAAGCAGGGGTTTGATTTCTGAGGCAACGCGAACCGAGTGGGGGGTGAACTTTTCTAAGATATCTACTTCTAGCCGTTTCACTGGCGTTTCGGAGGATTTATAGTGCTGGGTAGACAGTTCAGTGCCTTCTGAATTACGAATACTGGTCGTGAGGGTAAAATCAACTAAATCATTGACACCGTTGCAGCCTAGTATCTTCCTCGTGAGTTGAGAGATCAGCAGGGGTTGACCCATTTTCTGGTCTTTGAGATGGGAGATAATTGTCTGCTGGACCTGTTCTTCCAACTGTAGCCGTTCCTCTGGAGACAGTTTCAGTTCTGGTTGGAGTTCAAGTTGGAATACCCCATCAACGTTCACTGCTGTCGCCGGTTTAAGTAATGGGTAGATTCCCGCTGCCTTAACTCGGTCAATTTCCTGTTTGAGCTGACTAACTTTCTCAAGATCTGTAAAATCAATGCCATCAACGAATATTTCAATAATGCCAAAGTCTTGTCGTGAAATAGGCCGCTCATTGCTAACCGTAAGAGTTACCCTATCAACCACTAACTCTTTCCAAGTTGCATTAGCCTGAGCTTCCCCAGCTGCTCCAGGAATACCAGCCTCTACCTCCACCTCCACTGCTGGATTTTGACCTGCTGAGAGGATTACCTCTTGAGTGGTGTGATAGTCTTTAGTTTTTGTGTCTGAGACTTGGAGTGTTATAGTTGTCCCTTTGGGAACCTTAAGCTCTTCAGTAAGGGACTCACGATGAGTAACCATTACCTTGCCCCTAGGGAAGTGGAAGTTTTCTCTAACTTGCACTTCCCTCACCCCAGGTAAACTCAACAGAGCATTCCGGATGGAAGTAGTATTACCGCCACTGGTCGCCAACAAGGTTTGCTTGGCTCGTTGGCGCAGTTGTTCGTCACTCTCCTGTAGTTTACCGGTAAATCCCAGGGTTTCTTGATTATTAACTGACTTCACCCCCACTACCGGCTGAGGCATCACCACAATGGTTTCAGCTTCAGTTTCCTCTGTTTTACCCCGTCGTAGAGCCTGGACTCTCACCTGGGCAGTGGTTTGGTCTTTGGAAATCTTGCCTTCTTCAATGGTCTTGTAGGCTTTTTTGGGAGACTCCTGGGTATCTTCCGTAGTTACTAGTGTACCTTTGGGAATAAAAATATCTTCATCAATGCCCAGATCTCGCGTAAAGGTAACTTTTCCGGTAGCATAGTCCGGTTCTCCCCGCTTAATGCCTAAAATGGCAACAACTTTGTCAAGGTCAATGCCTTCGGCGGTATCCACAAAACCAGAGAGATATACCCGTTGCATCTGCTCGTAGAGGACGGCGAGTTCCCAAGCAAAAGATTCGTATAGAGTGCGCACCACACTGCCTTCTTGAAAATCAGTTAGTGTGGGAGGAGTGCGACTCTGCATGGCCTCGAACAGTTGAGCAAAGCCTTTTTTTTCAAAAACCATCAAATTACCCTCCAGGTAGGGAAAAGCTCAGGGTCAAGGGTGTTTCCTGGCCTACAGCTTTAAGGACTAAAGTTGCTACGAGTGTATAACGTTGCTGACGAGAGGGAGGCTCAAAATCTATGGCCTTGATTTCTTCTATCCGAGGTTCTTGAGCTAGACACTCACGGATATAGAGATTAGCAAGGGAGCGAAGACGATTATTATTTTGTTCACCCACTAACAGGTGGAGCCGTGACCCATAATTGGGATGTCCCAAAGCCGCCAGCTCCCCTTTACGGGTGTAAAGGCGATTGAGAATTGCCTGAGCCAAATTATCTAAACCTGTCGCTGTGGCCAAGTCACGATTGACACTTTGAAGGTCTACGAATTGTCGCTCAGAAATGAATTGTCCGCTGTGGCGGCGAGTGAATAATAAATCTTTTTCCATTTGGTGATGGGGAATGGGGAATGGGGAATCGGTAATGGCTGATAGCTGTTCGCGCAGCGTGCGCGTAGCGCATAGGCTGATCGGTAATGGCTGATAGCTGTTCGCGCAGCGTGCGCGTAGCGCATAGGCTGGAGCAAGAGCCAGCTTAAGCCCTTGCCAATTCTACTGTTGAGTAGTCTTGAGAAGCAATAGGCTACTCAACTTACCCATTACCCATTGCGATTATCATTACTATTATGATTAGACTAGGTATAGTTAAGTAATGAGCTGAATGTGAAAACCGACACCATCTTCTATCGCCTGTTTCAATCGTTTCCCAGTATTTTCTTTGAATTAATTCACCATTGTGCTACTGAGGCACTTGGTTATCAATTCGCTTCTGTGGAAGTCAAACAACTAGCTTTTAGAATTGATGGGGTATTCCTGCCGACAACTACCACAGCCCAACAACCGATTTATTTTGTAGAAGTCCAATTTCAGAGGGACTCTCAATTTTACTCCCGCTTCTTTAGTGAAATTTTCATGTACTTAGACCAAACTGAACTCAGCAATGATTGGCGTGGTGTGGTGATTTACCCTAGTCGCAATGTGGATAAAGGAGCAACTCTTAGGTATCGAGAATTACTCGATTCCCCAAGGGTATCTCGGATTTATCTCGATGAATTAGCCGAGATATCTGCAACATCGGTGGGTATAGCCACAGTACAGCTAATTGTCACCAAGGAAGATACTGCGATAGCACTTGCTCAAGAGTTGATTCAACGGACCACTGAGGAGATCGAGAATGAACGACAAAGAACAGAACTTCTACAATTAATAGAGACCATACTGGTGTATAAGTTACCCAAACTCAGTCGTAGGGAGATAGAAGCAATGTTTAGCTTAAGTGATTTACGGCAAACCAAAGTTTATCAGGAGGCTTTAGCCGAAGGCAGACTTGAAGGTATACAAGAAGGCAGACTTGAAGGTAAAATTCAAGCCAAATTAGAGTCCATACCTCGGTTGTTAGCTTTGGGGTTAACCATAGAACAAGTTGCCCAAGCTTTAGAATTAGAAGTTGAACAAGTGAAACAGGTGCTCGAGCAGTCAACGGATAGTTGAAATAAAAACCATCCCATAGTTAGGTAATAGGTAATGGGTAATAGGTTATGGGTTATATAGCGTTATTTACAGTTGTGAGGTACGCTTATAAACCTCAAAGTCCCCCTTTTCAAGGGGGATTTAGGGGGATCCCTTTGTATCTCATAGCTATAATACTTGCTATAAGTAATGAGAGTTCGGCAGCAGTTTTTGAGGTCTGATTCTGATTTTACAAACAAGCTTGTAGGGTGGGCAAAAACATTTTGGTTCACATGAGTCTTCTAGATAAGATAACTTTGCCCACCCTACTTTAATTGGTATTTTTTTGACTGCTCTCAATTTACGCTGAAACTCAGGAGTAAGTTGCACCTCAACTAACGGAGCGTCAGTCAATATCAATTCCCTCCCAGATTTGAGAAATGGGTAGGGTTTGTCCAGTCACAGCTTGCTGCCAAGATTTGCGAAAGCTTTCTGCTGAAAAGTCAGTATTATCGCCTTCTGGTATAGTTTTAATTTCTAGGGCATGGTTCTTTTGAATAATTGTGGATAGTATTTTGAGTAGTTCAAGCTGCTCTACTAATGAAAGCGACTGAGCAATGTTGACCGCTTCTTGAAGCTGTGATTTCATTAATCTCCTCTATTTATAATTTAATTGTCTACAGTCAAATAATAGAATATTCTTTACCCATTACCCATTACCCATTACCCATTACCTATTACCTATTACCCATCACCCATTCCCGATTCCCGATTCCCGATTCCCGATTCCCGATTCCCGATTCCCGATTCCCGATTCCCTAAATTGGTAACTCCTTACCTGCAACCGTCAAGCCTTCAGTTACCTCCAAATTGCCGTTAATTTTAAGAGTTTTTGATGGATTGAGAGGGGACAATTCGATATCACCTTGATCAGAAATATTAAGGCGTAAAATTTCCTCTCCCTTCATCGTGATCACCAACCCCGCCTTTGCCTCTGAGACATCCAACACCAGCTCATCCTTAATCGTGATTCCCTTCTCAGCCACCAGGGGTCCGGTTGCCGTTACGTTGTTATTCGTTTCTAGGGAAATACCATCCTCTTGATGTAAACAAATTAGAGCATGACCAGGACTTTTTTCACCATTCTTTTTACCATGAGGACATTGCTCATCTGTCCCCTCACACCAACCATTTTCATCAGGTTCCTCAATGGGGCTAGGCATATCATAAGGACAGACGAAAATTTTGAGGTAAACAGGATGGTCTCCTTTTAGATCTTGAATTGAGCCATTTAAAAATTTATAATCGCTATTTGCCCCTTTGATTCTAACCATTACCCCACCTTGGTATTTCTCGCCTTGGCCTGAATTGAATTAATCTTCTCTGTTGGCACCATCACCGGACAGGGAGCGCCGAGGTTACCCACATGGGTGTGGGTACTCAGAATAATATCGTCACTATCACCAACCGCATTAGCCGGTAACCGTCCACCAACTTGTACAGAAGCCGTACTTGCATCCCCAATCTTGATCGAACCTACACTTTTGACGGTGACATTAGAGCTAGCTGCATCAATGGTGATGCCCCCACTTTCAACTTTAATCTTGCAGGTGCCGTTATCAATAGTGATATTACCACCAGATAAAGCCACGGTACATTTTTCGTTTTTCAGGGTAGCATCTCCTCCTTCCAGGGTGACATGGCACTTTTCGTTGGTGAGATCAATTTTTTCATCATCGACAGTAATCACCTGTTTCTCATTTTTACTAGTAATAGTAACTACCCCCTCCTGATCAATTTTCAAACTACCCCCGTCTTTCGGGTTATTTTGTAGGTAGAATTCCTTTTCCTTGTTGACAGGGGGTTGGTCTTGGTCATTGTAGAGCCGACCAATAATCACAGGAGCATTGAGATTACCCCCAATAAAGGTAACCAACACCAAATCCCCAACATTGGGAATATTAACCAGTCCTAAATGGGGGGTTGCTACTGGCACTTTGCGCAATTCAAAGTCTTTGCCGTCTGGCTGTTTCTTGTTCTTTAACTTGACTGAACATTGGTAGTTGTCCTTGTCACTCTCAGAGGTATGGGGAAACACCGCTGTCACAATCCCCAACTCAGTAGTGTAAACTTTACGTGCTTCCTGCCGAGCAACCTTCTGCATTACTCCAACAATCGAGTCTGTCACACTTCCTCCCAATCAATTACAGTACAAAAACCACTACGGCGATTGAGACGGTGGCTCACTCCCGTGACTTTGAAGCTACCATTCAGGGTAGCCATCGGCATTTTTGACACCTTGATCTCATCTCCTAGCTTGACATTAGCATTACCTAGCACCTTAATTTCACCCCGTTGCTTCTGGCGCTGCTTAGCCAAAACCGCCTCAGCCATTTTCTGAGCAACTGCCTGGGTACGAGCTGTGGGGTCAGTCAGTCGTAGAGTCGTAAAACCAGAACCGGAACCAGCAGTACCCTTAACCTCTTTTTTCGTAAGCCAAGAGTAAGCCCAATACGGTTCGGTTAAGCTTGAAAAGCATGTAAACTGGTAATTGTCATCAAGGTGCGAAGGGCAAAATGCAACTCAAAGAATTCTCCTTGGTTGTACCGAAGATTGAATCAGGTACAGTACTCAAATGATGCCCATCCCTGGTAGAGGTACCAATGTCAATGGTTCCTACAACGAGGAGCCGGGTGAAGGGAAACTTTCACGCCCGGTTTTGAAGACGAGTCAGTGAGGTGACTCACTGGCTTAGTTTAATGGGGTGCGCTTGTCTCCCCCCGAGACTAATTACTGATTCTATTAAAAGAGTCTATCTGGTGCTGTTGACCGCTGATCGGATGCTTTACTTGACAATTTTTACTGTTTGTGTTAAGAACTGCGCCTAGATTAACCCGGTCAGAGGAACTAGCGATCGCCTTTGGCGGAAGCTTCGCTTCATCGCGTAGCGTGACCTTTGGTCAATCGCATTTGGCAGAACCTGACTTTGCTCCTGCTGGTCTACCAGTTGCTGCCACCAGTTTTGCAGCTGATCTAGATTGTTTCCGTAGCACGCTAATGGGTTTTGGTCTTGGAGCTCCTGATGCATTAGAGCATAAAGCTTCCGCTGATAGACACTCATGTAGATTCACCTCAACAGCTGATCCCAAGTTAGCAGCTGAGCAGGAGGACTAGTGTAATTCTGATGCGAATGACGAAAATTGCTATGTTGACTTCTTTCAGAAGTCGGGAACAGGGAATAGGGAATAGGGAACAGGGAATAGGGAATAGGGAACAGGGAATTAGAGGGAGGGAATCAATATCAGTGGAGTGGGCATCCTGCCCGCCTGGAAATGAAACAGGCAAGATGCCTGTTCCACAGCCAGATGCACGTTCCAAGTATATAGCACTACGCATTCAGATAGCGGACATTTCTAAACTCCTAAACCTAGTCCTAGCTTACTTTTGACTTCTGACTTTTAACTTCTGACGCTAAGCGTAGCGCTATATCTTGACGGAGTGTATCAAAAAGGGTTAATTAGCTCAATGACCTCTAAACGAATTCCTGCTAAGTTTTATAAAACTGAATCTAATCACGAACCTGTCCGTGATTGGCTCTTAAGTTTGGACAAGGAGGAACGGCGGTTAATTGGCACAGACATCAAAACTGTTGAGTACGGCTGGCCTATTGGTATGCCTACCTGTCGCCCGATGGGAAATGGTTTATTTGAAGTCCGTACTAACTTACCTAATGGCCGCACTGCCCGCGTTCTTTTCTGCATTCATAACAATCAAATGGTTTTGTTACATGGATTCATCAAAAAGACCGAAAAAACGCCCAAACAAGAATTAGCTTTAGCTAACGCACGAAAACGCAACTTATAAACGAACAATGAATAATAATCCTTATATTGGTTCTTCCTTAGATGCACTTTTAGAAGAAGATAACATCCTTGCTGAAGTTGAAGCCGTAGCTCTCAAACGAGTTTTAGCTTGGCAAATCGAACAGGGGATGCTTGAAAAAGGACTGACTAAAACTGAAATGACCCAGGTCATGAAAACCAGTCGTGCAGCTTTAGATAGTCTTTTAGATCCAAACAACACCTCTGTAACCCTGAGCACAATTGAACGGGCAGCTAATGCACTCGGTAAGCGGTTACAGCTTCAATTAGTTGATAGTGAAGTGTAAGCTTGCCCACGCTATCTGCCCTTCCTTAGGGCAGGGTTGTTTCTGGGGTACTACTAAAATTTGATTGGTGGGGAGATAGGGAAATAGGAAGATAGGGAGATAGGAGGAATTAAAGCGAATCAAAAGGTATTTTTAACCTTAAAAAACCCCTCTTCCCTACTCCCTACTCCCTACTCCCTACTCCCTACTCCCTTAACAATCGCTATACCTTAGCCTCTTCTTTCACTAACTTATCCCAACCCAAATCCTTGAGACTGTTATTACGACGTAACGGACGAGTTGCCAATTCCAGAATGTCTCGGGCATTAGTAAAGCCGTGCATTTGAGCAAAGGTAAACTCAACGGACCACTTAGTATTAATTCCCCGTGCTTCCAAAGGATTAGCATGAGCCATACCGGTAATTACCAAATCCGGCTCCAACTCATAAATCCGCTGAATCTGGTTGTAATTGTCTGGCTTCTCGATAATCTTAGGAGTTGGTACACCCATTTCGTGGCAAGTCTGTTCTAACAGAGCTAACTCCGCTTTCTGATAACGCTTATCCATGTAAGGGATACCGATTTCATGGCAAGTCATCCCGCAACGAACGAGGAAACGAGCTAACGAAACTTCCAGCAAGTTATCCCCCATGAAAAATACTGACTTACCACGCAACAGCTGGATATAATCCTCCAAGCTTTCCCAAATTTTAGCTTCCCGTTCTGCCAAGCCTTTTGGTTCAATACCAAACACAGAACACATTTTCTCTATCCAAGCCCGAGTGCCATCCGGACCAATGGGGAAAGGTGCGCCAATTAATTTACACTTGCGGCGGCGCATCAGAGTAGTAGCGGTGCGGCTGAGGAAGGGATTCACCCCAGCAACATAGTAACCTTCTTCTATTACTGGCAATTCCGTGTAACGCTTAGCAGGCAACCAACCAGACACCTTAATCCCCTGCTTCTTCAACTCTAGGGTGAGGTTAGTCACAACCGGGTCAGGTAGGGAGCCAAACAACACTAGGGGTGGATGATCCGCATAGTCTGACTCTTCCGCAGCCACCTCTTCTTTCTGGCGTCCAAAGTTGAGGAGTTTTGCGATCGCATTCCGTTCTTGTTTCTCCTCTTCCACCTGGGGTGCTTCCTTCGGACACTTGTGAGCCATAGCGGCCAATACTGTATCTTCACCCTGGGTGAAAGCATAGTCTAAGCCATTAGCACGAGCCACCACAATCGGAATCCCAATCTCAGATTCCAGCTTGGGAGCCAAGCCTTCCAAATCCATCTTGATAATTTCGGTAGTGCAGGTACCAATCCAGACAATCACACTAGGATTGCGATCGCGTTTAATCTGCAAACACAACCGCTTCAGTTCCTCGTAATCATTGAGCTTAGCCGAAATATCCCCTTCTTCCAACTCCGCCATCGCATAGCGTGGCTCAGCAAAAATCATCACCCCCATCGCATTTTGGAGGAAATAGCCACAAGTCTTAGTACCAATCACCAAAAAGAAGCTATCTTCAATCTTTTGGTAAAGCCATGCCACGCAGCTAATCGGGCAAAAGGTATGGTAATTCCCAGTTTCGCACTCAAAATCTAGGGCTTGAGGGGTTTGAGCAACAGTCATTTAAAATTCTCCTCTCCTGGTTTCTCTCGTCGGTTTTAAGGGTTGAATGTTAAAGGGTTGAAGGTTTTAAGGGTTGAAGGTTTTAAGGGTTGAAGGTTTTAAGGGTTGAAGGTTTTAAGGGTTGAAGGTTTTAAAGGTTGAAGGTTGAAGGTTGAAGGTTGAAGGTTATTTGGTTGAAGGTTATTTGGTTGAAGGTTGAAGGTTGTTCGCGTAGCGTGGCCAAAGGCCAAGGTTAGTTGGTTTAAGGTTTAAGGTTATTTGGTTTAAGGTTATTTGGTTTAAGGTTTACTGTTAACTGTTGAATGGTTTCAGGTTTACTGTTATAACTTTCAACCTCCAACCTCCTAAATTTCAACCTCCAACCTCCTAACTTTCAACCTGCTAACTTTCAACCTGCTAACTTTCAACCTGCTAACTTTCAACCTCCTAACCTTCAACCTCCTAACCTTCAACCTTCAACTTCCTAACCTTCAACCTTCAACCTCCTAACCTCCTAACCTTTGCTTACACCATCATCAGGTCTAATTCTTCTTCCTCAGTCACTGCTGGGGTTTGAGGATTGAGGTAGAAGTCAGACAGCAAAGAGAACAACTCCCGGTCTGGTGCATCTTGAGGTACAACCCCCTCAGGCTGTGCCAGAATTTGGTCAGCAATATTGAGATAGTATTGGCAAACCGGTTCCAGGCTAGGGTCAGTTTCTGCCATTTCAAAAATCGTTTTGCCCTTAACCCGAGAGACACGAATGTCCTCAATTAGTGGCAGAATTTCCAACACTGGCATGGGCACAGCTTCGACATACTTATCGATTAAATCGCGCTTAGAGGTGCGGTTGCCAATCAGACCAGCCAGACGCAGCGGGTGAGTGCGAGCTTTTTCACGAACAGAAGCAGCAATCCGGTTAGCAGCGAACAACGCATCGAAACCGTTATCCGTGACAATCATGCAATAGTTGGAATAGTTCAGGGGAGCAGCAAAACCACCACAGACGACATCACCCAGAACGTCAAACAGAATCACATCGTACTCATCAAAAGCATTCAGTTCCTTGAGCAGCTTGACAGTTTCACCAACTACATAGCCACCGCAACCAGCACCAGCCGGGGGACCACCAGCTTCTACGCAATGAACACCACCATAACCTTTGTAAATCACATCTTCAGGCCAGACATCTTCGTAGTGGTAATCCTTTTCCTGAAGGGTATCAATAATGGTAGGGATCAGAAAACCAGTCAGAGTGAATGTGCTGTCATGCTTCGGGTCACAGCCAATTTGCAGCACCTTGCGACCCCGCTTAGCTAGGGCAACTGAGATATTACAGCTAGTTGTGGACTTACCGATACCACCTTTTCCATAAACTGAAAGTTTCACCTTTAGTTATCTCCTGTTTCAGATAAAAATTCTTCTTTTGTCTTTGCCCCTAAGCCAGCCGAAAGCATAATTGCCAAAATTATGCTTGCTTGATTTATCTCAGGCACTAGTTAAGCGAGGGACCCTAAAGCCAGCGATAGATTGCTTGGCTTTCGGCGCTTATTGCATTATTCACCAACTGCACTAGAAAATACAGGGTTTTTTTGATCGATCTAGCCTTTAAATTAGCTTAAATCGATTTTTTTGAGTTTAAGCAATTATCTCAAGCAATTTAAATCTTATTTATTAAATTTAATATTTAAATAACTATTTTTATAAAAAAAATTATAAAAAAGTATTACAATAAACAAAAATATTAAATCACCAGGGTGAAGTAAGGGGGGGTACTACTCAAAAAGTCCCCTAAGTTTGGGGGATTTATGGGAAAATGGGTAAATCCTGTAAGAGTTAACGTTGCTCACCATAGACCATGGCTGGGCAAAATCATCCATACCCACCAGAAGCCATAGGCGGGTCTAGCTATTCAGATTTTTTGTAAATAATAATTAAATTTTTTCGGAGCAATCACGGCAATATTCTCGATATAGCGCCAGTCTAGTAAGAGAATTTGAAAGAGGTAAAAAGAATTGGGAGTCGGGAGTCGGGAGTCGGAACCCACCCCTAACCCCTCCCAGGAGGGGAACGGGAATCGGGAATTGGGAATCGGGAAAACTGATCTGATTCCCCATCTCCCCATCTCCCCATCTCCCCATCTCCCCATCTCCCCATCTCCCTATCTCCTCTGATACAGGTTAAATCTGTATTAAGCTCAAGCCCCTACAGCTTCCTTAGCGGCATACATCACTTCAAGAGTGATTTCACTAAAGCCACGCTCACGAGCAAACTTCTCAGTATTGCGCTTTACTTTACCGCGAACAAAACCAGGCACCTTATTCAGTTCTGCTTTAGCGTCCTTACTCCAGTTCAGGTCAGAATCAGCAGAGATCCCCTTGGTAATCACTTCCTTGGTATCATGACCACCAAAGATTTCCAACAAGTGGTCTTCCATACCCAAGGTGAAGGAATTGTAGACCAAATCAGCAATTTGGTTAGTACCTTCGTAACCCATGAAGGGGCGATAACCGATGGGGAAGTTTTGGATATGAATGGGAGCAGCAATCACACCACAAGGAATATTCAAGCGCTTACCAACGTGCCGTTCCATTTGGGTACCGAAAATTGCAGCAGGTTCAATTCGTGCGATCGCATCCCCAATCTGACCATTATCATCACTGATCAGGATCTCATCACAGTATTCGCTCACCTGCTCCTTGAACCAATCTGCATCATACTTGCAGTAGGTACCAGCCAGCACCACATGAATACCCATCTCCCGTGCCAGAATCTTGGTCATAGCGGCAGCGTGGGTATTATCTCCGAAAACCACAGCCTTTTTACCCGTCAAGTTTTGGCAGTCGATGGAGCGAGAGAACCAGGCAGCTTGAGAAACGTACAGGGTTTGGTTGTCGATGTACTCTTCGTAATCGACATTAGCACCTTGACCATTAAGGATTTCCTGAATCTTACGGATACAACGAGCAGTTTCCACCACACCCAGAGGAGCAATATCGACATAGGGCATCGAGAACTCTTCTTCCAGGTAACGGGCACTCATCAAGCCAATTTCCCGATAAGGCAACAGGTTAAACCAAGCCCGAGGTAAATTTTTCAGGTTGTGGACAGACGCTCCCTCTGGGATGACTTCGTTAACTTCAATACCCAAATCAGCCATCAACCGCTTCAGTTCAGTACAATCGTGTTGATTGTGGAAGCCAAGGGTAGAAATACCAATGATGTTCACCGAGGGTTTTGCAGTTTTGCCCTCTGGCAGCTCACCCTTCTTGCGGGCTTTGTTGAGGTAGAACTGAACAATTTGATCTAGGGTGCGGTCAGCCGCTTGTAATTCATTGACCCGGTAGTGGTTCACATCTGCCAACATCACATCAGCCTTAGCATCCATCTGAGCCCGGTTTACGAAGTTCTCCAGGTCTTCTTGTAGGATACTGGAGGTGCAGGTGGGGGTGAGCACAATTAGATCAGGGTTTACCTCCTGATCCTTGCGGGTGATATTGTCCACCACTTTTTCCTGAGAACCTCTTGCTAGCACGTTCCGGTCAACAATACTAGCAGTTACCGGAGTGTAATCCCGCTCTCGCTCTAGCATGGAGCGCATCACGTTGAAATAGTCATCCCCTAGGGGGGCATGCATAATAGCATGGACGTTCTTAAAAGAACTCGCAACGCGCAGTGTGCCAATGTGGGCAGGACCTGCATACATCCAGTAAGCCAATTTCATATCCTATTCTCCCTTGTTAAAAGATTAAGCATTAAGCATCAAACATCAATCATCAAACATCAAAAATTAAGCATTAAGCATCAATCATTAAGCATCAATCATCAAAAATGTAACAATTTTATGGATTTGTTACTCAGCAACCAAGAGAGTTTCAGCCTTCAGCCTTCAGCCTTAAGACCTCTCGTGATTTAGATTTTCTCAGAAGTCCGAGGTAATGACTATCCTTAGGGATAAGTGTTCTTTCCCTGGTATCTAATTCGCCAAATCCTCTTGCCAAGCTAAACATATCGATTAGGGATATAAGAGAATCTGAATCAAATTGCAATTATTCTTAATTTTTAGTTACAGGGAGTAGGGAGTCGGGAGTCGGGAGTCGGGAGTCGGGAGTCGGGAGTCGGGAGTGTGGGGGAGATGGGGAGATGGGGAGATGGGGAGATGGGGAGTGTGGGGAGATGGGGAGATGGGGAGATGGGGAGTCAGATCAGTTTTTCCTCTTGCCTGTTCCCTGTTCCCTGTTCCCTGTTCCCTGTTCCGTGTTCCCTGTTCCGTGTTCCCTGTTCCGTGTTCCCTATTCCCTATTCCCTATTCCCTATTCCCTAATATGAAAACCACTAGAGCAAGCATAATAATGTCAAAATAATCACAACCAGTTTGTCTGAAGAGTCGCGCAATTAAGTAGCAAAAAAACGGGATAAAACGAAACGGTATTTAATATCACAAAATAGACATTGACATTTCTTTAGCGCTAGAGTATAATCGAGACAATTGACACAGAGTTTTGTGACGATGCCAAGAAAAGTAGGAGTAGCAAAAAGGAGATCGACTCAAATCGTCCCTGTGGTGGGGATAACCAAGTCGGTTGAAATTGAGTTGCTGTCTACTATGAAAAAGTTAGGCATTGTTAGATCTGAGTCTTACAACAAATTAGGTAGCATCAGTCACTGGAGCCTTGACTGGAAAAAGGCTATCCCGGAAGTGAAGAGCTTCAGGACTCCCGATACCTTGGGGCTACCTGCTAAGTTAATGGATTGGACTATTAATGATGTAGCGAAAGCCATTACAGCGAGCCAGGCGGCCTGTACCGATGCGGTAATCAAGAAAATCTACAAACGATTTCCGGGGAAGGACAATCAAAAGACCAGAAAAGAACTTTGCAAACAGCTTAAGACCTTAGCTTTTCAGCGATTACCACTTCTTCACAGGCTTGTTATAAAGGAGTTTAAACGAGGGCACTCTTGGGTCAAAAACCAGATAGTTTATCAACAAGTAGGTTATAACTGCAAACGACTCTCTCGTAACACTTACCAGTTAGAACTAGCTGGATTACAAAAAAGAAAAAGAAACAAAATAATTGTTAGGTCTAATCGGAAAATAAAAGGACAGATTAGATTAATCCATAATCAAATCCTGCAAAGGTTTGAAGTTCACTTCTTGGTAGATCATGGAACGGTCGTTGTGCCCGGCAACCGCCGCTCTATTGGGATAGACAAAGGATACACAGAGGCTTTCTATGACTCAGATGGTCAAGCACATGGAAAAGAATTAGGGAAAGCTACTACTAAAAAATCGGTTCGCGTAGCGTGGCCTTTTGGCCATCGTATTTGTAACAAAAATCGCCAAAGAGGAAAACTCTGGGCGTTACATAAGAAGCTAAAAAAAATAGACCAGGCTAAGTCAGCTCGTCTTCTGGAAAATAATCTCACCCGGAAAACAGAAAATAAACGCTACAGACAAGATCAATCAGTATTAAAGGCGATCATAGGAGCCGCATCCAAATCTCTGTTTAACGGAGAGTCATTAAAAGTTTTTTCAGAAGATTTAACACGAGAATTTAAAAATAAACGCCAGTCCAAAGCGGCATCCCGCAAACTTAATAGTTGGATGAAGGGGGAAATGCGGGACTCTATACAGAAATGGGCTGATTGGACTGGTTCAGTCGTGACAGAAGTTCAACCTAGCTACACGTCGCAAGTTGACTCCAGGAATGGAACCCTTCTCGGGAAAAGGACTGGGGACAATTTTACCGGATTTGATGGGGTCGTGTTACAGGCTGACCATAATGCTGCCACAAATGTCCTTAGCAGAGGTACGGATAAGGACATCACCCGGTATATGAGTAAAGCCGAGGTGCAGGCAGTATTATTGCGCCGTACTGCGCGTTTCTTGTGCATGAATGGGATTGAGTCTGCTAGATGCAGTTGAGCTTGGTTGCCTTGATTGTAAACATGAGCTTTGCTCAGGCTTTCAAGCAACTCCTCATCGAGATGTGAGGAACGTCCAGACAGATGGGTGGAAGGTTTAACTCCAATTACTGCATGACCACTCCTCACTCGGACAGCAATAAATTGAACCTTGACCGTTTGATGCGGGTTTATCCTAATTAATGACGGTTTAAGAGTATCTCCTCATGGAATGGCATATAACTGATGCCCAAAGTCTGGCAATTATTGACCGTGAAATAGGCGAGCATGTCTTTTCACCAGCAGAATACGAGATTGTGCGGCGGGTGATTTATGCCACAGCCGACTTTGAGTATAAGTCTCTGATTCATTTTTCTGAGCGGGCATTACAAGCAGGAGCAGCTGCTCTCGCTGCTCGTAGCACCATTGTAGTAGATGTGCCAATGGTACAAGTGGGTATCACTCCCCACATTCAAGATACCTTTGCTAATCCAGTGTATTGCAGCATGGAAACCCTCACTCGTCCGCAAAAAGAAAAGACTAAGGCAGCCTGGGGGATGCAAACCTTAGCTAGACGCTATCCAGAAGGAATTTTTGTTATTGGTCAAGCTCAGACAGCTTTGACAGTATTGGTGGAGTTGATTGAGGCAGAGGAAATTCGACCAGCCTTGGTGATTGGGGTACCTGCGGGATTTGTAGAGGTGGATGTGGCTAAATCTCGGTTGAGGGATTCTTTAATTCCCCACATTCGGATTGATGGTCGTAAGGGTTCTGCGGTAGTGGCGGCTGCTATTGTTGATGGCTTAGTAGACTTGGCTTGGCAAGCCTACGGCCAGGATGATATTGATCTCTCACATGCCTAAAAGGGCGTTGCCCAATTGTGGAATGATTGAGAATAATGGCTAATCGGTAATGGGTAATGACCTTCGGTCAGGCTCATTGACCAAAACCCTCCGTTGGTGATCGATAAAAATTTGGTTAAGATCCTGTCAGCAACGGTTTAGCAAAGGGATAAGGATGGCAACTGCGGTTAAACTAATAGCTCCAGGTTTTTGTGTAAAGTACCCGAAAACCCCTTGGAGTGTGATATATGTCGAAGATGCTTCAGGCAAGTTTCATTTCCGCCTTAGTAGTCGAGACTTCAAATTTGAACCCCGCGATCGCTACCGTTACCCAACTCATGAGGCGGCTAAACGGGCAGCATTGTGTTTTCTGGAATTACTCAAACGTATAGAGCGATCGCGGATGCGCATGAGCATTCTGCTAGAAATTGGTATTCTTAAATTTCCCCAACAGACCTATCACTCCTATGAAATCTGGTTATTGATTGATCGCACTCGCTATAGTTGGGAGGCAATAACGCCCAATGGTTTTTGTTTCCGCTCCCAGCGCTGGTACAAAAGTCCTAACACCCCGATTCTTAAAGCCAAGAAACATATAGACCGGGAGCTGGCGATATATCAAATCAAAGATGTGGTTGGCTGGGTTTAGTGACTATAGCATTTATCAAATAGGTGAGGTACACAAGTTGTGGATTTTAGGGAACAGGGAATAGGGAATAGGGAACAGGGAATAGGGAATAGGGAACAGGGAACAAAGAATAAATCTTGTGTACCTTATGAATAAGATAAATGAATATTATTACCGCTATCCTTAAAAAGGACGAGTATCAAAACACTTATGCCCAATTGTGCCATCAGGAAAGAAGTAAAGAGGACAATACGGTAATTCTATGCGTATGCTCTCAAAGGTTATAGGCTCCTGCTCCGGTTCGTCATTATTCGGCCAACGAATCCTGCGACTTTTACCACCGACAACATCAGCCATTTTATGATCACTACTGTCAGAGACAAAGCTGTCACTTTCTCACCTCTCGGTGAACCCTAAATCAGAGATTTCCATGATAACTATATATCCAATTAATTTTTATTAATTCTTGATATCAAATTCTCCCATGGCTAATATAAAAGTCTTGCCATATTGGCCATAAGTTAAAAAAATTGAGAATCCTCAACTACCAATTAATTAAGGGAATCGGGAATCGGGAATCGGGAATCGGGAATCGGGAATCGGGAATCGGGAATCGGGAATCGGGAATCGGGAATCGGGAATCGGGAATCGGGAATCGGGAATCGGGAAACGGGAATCGGGAATCGGGAATGGGGAACAGG